>NZ_CAKJTM010000169.1:0-6343 GCF_917627345.1 Protofrankia sp. CiP3
CCGTCAGCTGGCTGCTCGTGCCGTCCTGGTTGACGGCGCTGCCCCGGATCACGGCGAGTATCTGATGGCCGAGGCGCTGGGCGTCCGACAGCCGTTCGAGGAGCAGAATACCGACGCCTTCGGCGAGGCTGAAACCGTCGGCGGCGGCGGCGAACGGCTTGCACCGGCCGTCGGGGGCCAGCGCGCGCTGCCGGCTGAACTCGATGAACGCTCTGGGGGTGGCCATGACGGTGGCCCCGCCGGCCAGGGCCAGGCCGCATTCGCCGTTGCGGAGTGCCTGGCTGGCGAGGTGGACGGCCACCAGCGAGGAGGAGCAGGCGGTGTCGACGGTTATCGCCGGTCCTTCCAGCCCCAGGGTGTAGGCGATACGGCCGGATGCGACACTCGTGGTGCTGCCGATCAGAACATAGCCCTCGATGTCCCTGGCGGCTTTCTGGGCCAGCCCGGGAGCGTAGTCCTGGGCGATGACCCCGGCGAAAACACCGGTGTCGCTGCCGCGCACGGAGGCCGGGCTGATACCGGCATTCTCGAATGCCTCCCATGCTGTTTCCAGGAGCAGCCGCTGCTGTGGGTCGGTGGCGAGTGCCTCGCGTGGGGACATTCCGAAGAAGGCCGCGTCGAAATCGGCCGCGTCGTGCAGGAATCCACCTGCCCGCGCATAGGACGCACCGGTTTGCTCCGGGTCGGGGTGATGCAGGCGATCGATATCCCAGCCACGGTCGACGGGCAGGCCGGTGATGACCTCGTTTCCGTCGGCCACCAGTTGCCACAGGCTTTCGGTGGACCGCACACCGCCGGGGTACCGGCCGCTCATCCCGATGACCGCGATGGGTTCCCGGCTGGCTGATTCGACCTCCGCCAGGCGCTGCCTGGCTGTCCGCAGATCAGCTGTCGCCCGCCGGAGATAGTCGCGGAGCTTCTCTTCGTTCGTCACGGCGTCTCGCTCTCCCTATGGCTACCGCTCCGATGTGTCTGACTGGGGATTCCCAGCTCGTTGTCGAGCGCGGCGAAAAGTTCCTCGTCCGTTGCCGAACCGAGGTCGGCTGCCGGGCTGAGGCCGGCTGGCGAACTGCGGCCGTCCTCTGCGGAGCCGTGCGCGCGCGAGGTGCTGTGCATGCTGTTCCACATCCGCAGGAGCCCCTGGATGCGTGTCGCGATCTCGGTGTGCTCGCCATCGTCCAGCGCTGTCGTTGACAGCGCAGCCGTTGACAGCGCAGTCCGGAGCCGGTCGATTTCGGCGATCAGCGGTGTTGCCGAAGCCGTGGACGCGGGGACGAGCTGGGTGCGCAGGTAGGCGGTGAGCGCTGCCGGGGTGGGATGGTCGAAAAGCAGCGTGGTGGGGAGGCGCAGGCCCGTCGCCGCGTTGAGCCGGTTGCGGAACTCCACTGCGGTGAGGGAGTCGAAACCCGCGGCGAGAAAGCCACGGTCGGCCTCGATGATGCCCGGATCCGCATGGCCGAGGACGGTTGCGGCGGTCGTCCGCACAAGGCCGATCACCTGACGTTCCTGTTCATTGTCTGGCTGGCCGGCCAGCCGCTGCGCAAGAGATTTCTCCGCAGGTCCGGCGTCGTTCGTCACGACCCGCCGGACGGGTATGCGGACAAGGCCACGCAGGATCTCCGGAATGTTCTCGGAACTGCCCTGACGCTGGATTTTCAGCGTGTCGATCAAAGCCGGTACGAGGCTTGCGCACGGCGTTGTCATGGCTGTGTCGAACAGTTTCAGGGCGACCTCGGTGGGCAGCGCGATGAGCCCCGTGCGGTTCATCCGGGTCACGTCGGTGTCCTGGAGATGGCTGGTCATGCCGCTGGCCTGGGCCCAGTAGCCCCACGCCAGTGCCGTCGCGGGCAGGCCGTGCGCATGTCGGTGGTGGGCCAGCGCGTCGAGGTAGGTGCTGGCGGCGGCGTAGTTCGCCTGGCCGGCGTTGCCGAGGATGCCCGCGACGGAGGAGTAAAGGACGAAGGCGGACAGGTCGAGACCGCGGGTCAGCTCGTGCAGGTTCCAGGCTGCGTCGACCTTGGGACGTAACACGGTGTGAAGGTGGTGCGGGGTCAGGGCGGTCACGGTGGCGTCGTCCAGCACGCCTGCGGTGTGGATGACAGCGGTCAGCGGGTGCTGGCGGGGGATGGCGGCGAGCAGCGCGGCCACCGCGTCGCGATCAGCGGCGTCGCAGGCGGCGATGGTGACCGCGACGCCCAGCGCGGTGAGCTCGGCCGTGAGTTCCGCGGCGCCGTCGGCGGCGTTCCCCCGCCGGCTGGTCAGCAGCAGGTGACGCACCCCGTGGTGGGTGACCAGCCGACGGGCGGCGAGCTGCCCCAGCACACCGGTCCCGCCGGTGATCAGCACTGTGCCGTCGGGGTCGAGCGGGACGGGAAGGGTGAGCGCCAGTTTGCCGGTGTGCCGTGCCTGGCTGAGGTGGCGCAGGGCCTGTGGCGCGTGGCGGACGTCCCATGCGGTCACCGGCAGCGGACGCAGCACTCCCTGCTCGAACAGCGCCACCAGCTCGGCCAGGATCTGCCCGATGCGCTCGGGCGTCACGTCGCGGAGCAGGTCGAACGCCCGGTAGCTCACGGTGGGATGGCCGGCTGCCACGTCGTGCGGACGGCGCACGTCGGTCTTCCCCAGCTCGATGAAACGGCCATCCGGACGCAGCAGCCGCAGGGACGCGTCGGTGAACTCGTGCGCGAGGGCGTTGAGGACGACGTCGACCCCACCGGCGGCAGTGTGGAACTTCCGCTCGAAGTCAAGGGTGCGGGAGGAGGCGATATGGTCGTCGTCGAGTCCCTGGGCCCGGAGGACCTGCCACTTGCCGGGGCTTGCGGTGCCGTAGACCTCGGCACCCCAGTGCCGCGCGAGCTGGACCGCGGCCATGCCGACCCCGCCGGTGGCGGCGTGGATGAGGACCGTTTCGCCGGGCCGGAGCCGGGCCAGGTCGGCCAGCGCGTGGTAGGCGGTGAGGAAGGCGACCGGGACGGCGGCGGCCTGGGTGAGGGACCATCCGGCGGGGATGTGGACCAGCAGGCGGTGGTCGACGACCGCCGACGAGCCCAGCATGCCGGGAAGCAGGCCCATGACACGGTCGCCGGGGGCGAAGCCGGTGACGTCCGGGCCGACGTCCACGACCACACCGGCGCCTTCCGCGCCGATGCGGGCATCCCCCGGGTAGACGCCCAGGGCGATGAGCACGTCCCGGAAGTTCACCCCGGCCGCGCGCGTCGTGAGGCGAATCTGCCCGCGGGCCAGCGGCTGGTCCGCTTCGGGGTGGGGCACCAGAGCCAGCGTGTCGAAGGTGCCGGGGGTGGTGACGGCCAACCGCCAGGACGGGGTGTCCAGGGGCGGGATCAGTGTGTGCGTCCGGGCCGTGTCGAGCGGGGCCAGGTCCCGGTGGGGGCGGTGCCGGGCCAGCCGGGGGACGTGGATCTCCCCACCACGCAGGGCGAGCTGCCCCTCGCCGGTGGCCAGCGCGGCCGGGAGCGCGTGCAGGGAGTCCGGGTGGTGGTCGAGGTCGAGCAGGACGAGCTGGCCGGGATGTTCGGACTGCGCCGCGCGGACCAGGCCCCAGACGCCGACGGCGGCAAGGTTGCCGACGTCCTCCCCGGGGCGGGTGGCGACCGCGTCGTAGGTGACCACGACCAGCCTCGAGGAAGCGTACCGGTTGTCGGCCGACCAGGCCTGCAGCACGGCCAGCGCCTGCCGGGTGGTCGTGTGCACAGCCTCCGCGCCGGTGCCGGCTGGGCACGGCAGGAGCACGGTGTCGGGTACCGGGGCTCCCGTGGCGATGGCCGCGGTGAGCGAGGCCAGGTCCGGGCAGGTCTCGACCGATGGACGTGTCGGCACGGCCAGGGCGGCCAGGGCGGTCAGGCCCAGGGCGTCCGTCCCCAGTACGGTCCACCGACCCGGCGGTGGGCTCTCGCGGGGAACATCCACCACCGGCCAGGTCAGCTCGAACAACGGCTCCTCCGGCATCCCACGGGCACCGGCGAGATGATCCGTCGAGGTCATCCGCAGCACCAGGGAGCCGATGGCGGCGACGGGCGCGCCGGTGAGGTCGCTGGCCCGCAGCGTCACCCGGTCGGTGCCGGTCGGCTGGACGTGCACCCGCAGCCCGCGGGCACCTGTCGCGGACAGCGACACGCCGCTGACGGCAAAGGGGAGCCGGATTGCGTGCGCCGTGTGCTCCCCGTCGCTCTCGGCCTCAGTCTCGGTCTCGGTCTCGGTCTCGCTGGCGGGGACGAGACCCACCGCCGCGTGCAGCGCGGCGTCCAGCAACGCCGGATGCAGCCCGAACCGGCCTGCGTCGGCCTGCTGCTCGGGCGGCAGGTGTACCTCGGCGAACACATCGTCCCCGCGCCGCCAGGCGGCTCGAAGCCCTTGGAAGACCGGCCCGTAGTCGTAGCCTCGGGCGGCCAGACGCTGGTAGAGGCCTGTCACGTCCACCGCGGCCGCGCCCGCGGGCGGCCAGGCCCCGGCCAGTTCATCGGACGCCGCTACGCCCGCGATCGTGTCAGCGCTGGTCAGGATGCCGGTCGCGTGCCGCGTCCACGCTCTGTCCGACCGGGTTCCCTCGACGAGGGTGCTGGCAGGGCATGAGTGGATGCTCACCGTCCGCCGGCTCGGGTCGTCCCCGGCTCCGACGATCAGTTGAAGCCGGATGCCGACACCGTCGGGCACGACCAGCGGGGCTTCGAGCGTGAGCTCGGCGATCTCATCGCAGCCGGCCTGGTCGGCTGCATGCAGGGCGAGGTCGACGAAGGCGCTGGCGGGGAACAGGACCGTGCCCGAGACGGCGTGGTCGGCAAGCCAGGGGTGGGCCGCCAGGGAGAGCTGCCCGGTGAGCAGGACGGTGTCACCGTCGGCGAGGGTGAGGGCCGCGGCCAGCAGCGGATGGCCGACGGGGTCCAGGCCGGCAGCGGTGACGTCGTTCCCGGTGGGCGCGGCCAGCCAGTAGCGCTGGCGCTGGAAGGCGTAGGTGGGCAGGTCCGTGCGTCGGGCGGCCGGGCCGAACACGGCGGTCCAGTCGGGGCTGATGCCGTGGACGTACAGGTGGGCCAGTGAGGTCGACAGACGCCGCCAGCCGCCCTCGTGCCGGCGCAGAGTGCCGGTGACAGTCGTCGTGGCGTTCTCGCCGACGGAGGTGTCGTCGATGGTTTGCTGGATGCCGACGGTGAGCACCGGATGAGAGCTGGTTTCGACGAATGTCCGGTGCCCCCCGGCGAGGGCGGCGCGGACCGCCGGGTCGAGGCGGACGGTCTGGCGCAGGTTGCGGTACCAGTAGTCGGCGGTGAGCTCGGTGGTGTCCAGGAGCATGCCGGTGACGGTGGAGTAGAAGGCGATGGTGGCGGGGCGGGGCGTGACGTCCGCCAGCAGACCGAGAACTTTTTCCCGGATGTTTTCGACCTGGGCGGAGTGGGATGCGTAGTCGACCGGAATCTTCCGGGCCGGGACGTTCTGCGTTGCGTAAGCGTCCAGAATGTCGTCGAGTGTGTCCGGGTCGCCAGAAACAACAGTGGAGTGGGATCCGTTGATTGCGGCGATGTTGACACGGCCGCCGTTGACCCGGTCACCCAGCCGCGCGAGGTGCTCCGCCACCGTGGCCGCGGGCAGCGGAATGGCGACCATGCCACCGTGGCCAGCCAGTTCGCTGAGCGCATGGCTGCGCAGCGCCACGATTTTGGCGGCGTCCTCCAAGGTGAGAGCACCGGCTATGTGGGCGGCCGCGATTTCCCCCTGGGAATGGCCGATGACGGCGTCGGGGTGGATGCCCAGGGACTGCCAGAGACGGGCGAGCGAAACCATGATCGCAAACAGGGCGGGCTGCACGACGTCGACGCGCTCCAGCGTGGGGGCGTCGGGGTGGCCGCGCAGCACGTCGAGCAGGGACCAGTCCACGAACGGCGCCAACGCGTCCGCGCACGCTGTCAGCTGCTCGGCGAACACCGGGGCGGTGCCCAACAGCTCCACGGCCATCCCGGCCCACTGCGCGCCCTGGCCGGGGAAGACGAACACGGTCTTCCCGGGGTCACCGGCCACGCCCTCGACGAGGCCGGCGGCCTGTTCTCCCCGGCTCAGCGCCTGTAGGCCGGTCAGGAACTCGGCACGGTCACTGCCAACCACCAGCGCTCGACGCTCGAACGCGGTCCGGGTGGTGGCCAGGGAGAACCCGACAGCTGCCAGGTCCACGTCTGTCCGGGCGGTGACGAAGTCGTGCAGTCGCGCGGCCTGTGCGCGGAGCGCGGACGCGCTCCGCGCGGACAGCACCCAGGGCATCGGCGCGGGCGCGGATTGTCCGGCCGCGGTCGTGCCGCCGGGAGCGTCCGTGCCACGCAGGGCATCACCGTCGAGG
>NZ_CAKJTM010000170.1:0-463 GCF_917627345.1 Protofrankia sp. CiP3
CAAGGGCGTTCGGTTAAGCCGCTGTGGTCGCTGTCAACTCGCTGGCGGCGATGATGTCGACGCTGAGGGTGGCCTTGTAGCTGCGGCCGTGGATCCGGCCCTTGGCGGTGCTGGCGGCGTAGTTGGAAATCGCGCGTTTGACGACCCGAGGGCTGACCCGTAGCCCCCGGTCGGGCAGCGGCGCGGCCAGGACCGCCGCTCCGATCTGTCCGACCAGGTCAGCGGGGTCGTCGAGGACGTTCGCGGCGTGCGTGAGCTGGGTGCGTGCGGTAGTCAGCGCGACGGAGAAGCTGCCCCGGCCCGGGTCGCTGCCGGGCTCGGTGAGCGCGGCGTCGGCGATCGCGGTGCGCAGGGCCTGGTAGACGACGAGCAGCGCGTAGATCTCCTGAGCGACCCCGTCCGGGGTCCTCGCGCGCAGGACCCGGCCCTTGAGGATCGTGGACTTCAGCTCGAGGAACGCGGT
>NZ_CAKJTM010000170.1:1046-1862 GCF_917627345.1 Protofrankia sp. CiP3
CTCGATCAGCCACCGGTCGTGGTAGAGCCGGATCAGGTCGGTGGCGGGGACCGCCGGGTCGAGCACGGTCGTGACCAGCAGGTAGTAGCCCGTTTTCCGACCGGCGTCGGTGACGACCGTGATCTCGCAGCGGATCACCCGCACGTCGAGTGCCACCCGGGAGCGCCAGGACCCGTCCGGGTAGCACTCGAGGACCGGCAGCAGCCGGTTGTTGGTGACCCGCACGAGGAAGTCCGCCCCGGTCCCGGCGATCAGTCCGAGCAGCTTCTCGCCGGCGAAGCCCCGGTCGGCGAGCAGGATCATCCTGGCGTGCAGGCTGGGGAGCAGTTTCACCGCGTAGGTCGACTCACCGCTGGTCGTGGGCCCGAACACCGCGTCGATCACGCTTCGGGTGCCGCACGCGACGAGCGCGACCAAGCGGACCAGCGGGTAGCCGGTGCCGCCGTGGTTGCTGCCGCCCTTGCGGTAGACGGTCTTGTTCTCGTCGGTGTCGGGCACGCCGACCGACGTACCGTCGATCGCGCAGACCAGCCGGCCGTGCCAGAACACCGACCCCACCCGGCCCGCGGCGGCCGCCCCGCGCAGCGCCTCGAACAGCGCGCGGAACGGAGCGACGCCGAGCCGTCGGCGCGAGGCCGCCATCGACGACGCCGACGGGCGGGCGACCGGTAGCCCCTTGAGGCCCGCGACCAGCTCACGCCACACCCCCGGCCAGCCGGTGTCGGCGTGCAGCACCCCGGCGAGCAGCAGGTAGACCCCGACCCGGGCCGGTAGGTCCCGCACCCGTTTCTGGACCTTCCCGGTCTCCGCGAGCAC
>NZ_CAKJTM010000170.1:2296-7238 GCF_917627345.1 Protofrankia sp. CiP3
GGCGCGTCGACCAGCTCGAACGGGATCTGGCGGGTGAGCTCACCGAGGTGGCCCGGCGCGAACCGGCCCCCGGCGACACGGACAACACGCGTGACAGACTCGATGGACAGCGGAGCTCCCGGAGCAGGGGACTTGTCTTGGTCGACTGTCTCCTACCGGGGCTCCGCTGCCCGTTTCAACACGACACGCCGGCCCCCGCCGAGTCTTGACAGGCCGTTGCCCCCGCTATCCGAACGCCCTTGCGGCTAGACGGTGCCACTACCGTCGTGGCTACGTGAAGGGAGAAACGCGGTGTCTCAGCATGCTGCCCGCTACACCTCGGTCGTCAACGTCTGCGTCGTGCTGCGCCGGCCTGACGGGATGGTCCTGCTCGCAGCGCGGGCGTTGCGATCCGCGAGATGATCTCGGCAATGTGGAGAGGATCGCTGCGGTTTCCCTGGCAGGACCGGGCGTCGGCCGGGCCGGACTACCTCTGCGAAGATCGCGTTCATTCCGGCAGCGGACGGTTCGGTGCTGGTCCGAGGATCTCGCGAAGCCTGTGGCGATCGTTGATGCCGATCTTTGTGAAGATCCGGCCCATGTGGCTCTCGACGGTACGCTTGGACAATTCGAGTTGCCCCGCGATCTGCAGATTGCTCAGCCCGCCGGCCGCGAGCGTCGCGACATGGCGCTCTCGCGGTGTCAGGTTGAGTGTCCGTGCCCGGAGTACGGCGGGGGACGGGCTTCCGTCGATGTGCTCGGCCAGCAGGGATGCCCGCGCGTGGGCGACGGCGGCGTCCTGGGGGCGCCCCGTGGCTTCGAGGATGGCTGCGGCCTGGCCGGTCGCGTCAGCGGCGAAGGGCCACAAGTTGGCGGCCGCCCATCGATCGGACACCGCGCGGAGGCTGTCGGCGTCGGCGGCCGCGAGCGCGGCGGCGTGTTCGAGGGCGATCTGAGCGAATGGTCCCTCGACTCTGCCGATGACCTCGATCGCGTCGGGCGGTAGCACCACGTTCAAGCGGGTCAGTTCGTGCCAGGCATGCGCGGCGACGACATAGGCGCCGCGTTCTGCCACAGAGCGTGCAAAGGCCTCGGCTGCCTGGGCTGCGTCGTCGGTCCTCCCGCCTTGGATGACGAGGCGGATCGCGGCGAACCGGTGGGCGTAATCATGGATACCCCACGACTGCTCGGCCAGGCCTTCCGATTCGTCGAGGGCTGCCGCGGCCGCCGCATGGTTGCCCAACTGGCTGTGGCAGTGCGCGAGTTCGCCGAGCGCCGAGCCGCGCACATCCTGCGAACGCGCCACCATGTCACGGGCGACGACGAGGGCATCCGCGTAGCGGCCCTGCAACCGCAGCGACCAGCACTCGACAAGGCCGAGCACGCCCTCGGCCACCGGCCAGTCGCCGGACGGGGCCAACGCCGACCAGGCGGCGAGTTCGCTGTCGGCGTCGGCCGGACGGCCGGCGACCACACCGGCGACGGCAATCGTCATGACCAGGAACGGGGCGAGGCTGGGTCGCGCGTCACGCCAGCCCTGCCACTCGGACAGTGTCTGCTGGGCCAGTTGAACGCCCTGCGTAAGGGAGCCGGCATGGACGAGCATCCAGGCCGCGACCGTCTGCAGGTGTGCTCGCGGACCGGGAAGCAGCTGCCGGTCCCGCTGTTCCAGATGCCTCAGCGCCAGATCACGGGCATCGTGGACGCGCCCGGCGAAGCCCCAGAGCGCAGTACGCCCGCACACCATCTCATCCAGCGCCGCCTGAACCTCCTCTCCGTCCGCACCGCGTGGCACAGGCTCGGCCGACAGGGCCGCCTCCTCCTCGTCCAGCCGTGCTTCGGCCGCGGCGAGCTTTCCCAGCCCGACGCCGAGCTCGAATGCCTCCGCGTATACCGCTGCGGCGCGTTCCAGCGGCGATCGAGCCTGCCGAAAGGCGCTGCGCGCGACTTCGATCGCGCTGTGCCACTGCCCGGAGGAGGCGAGGATGAGCGACATATCGACTGCGGTCGAAGCATCCGCGCCCGCGGCAAGGGCAGCCCGAGCCAGGCGGTTCGCGGCCTGGAAGTCGTACAGCGCGAACGCCTGCCGTGCCGCACCGGCGAGTGTGGCCGCGTGGCCGGGCAGGTCGCTGTCCATCTGCCAAAGTGCGACGCGCAGCAGGTCGCCGCGGCGTCGAGCACCGAGGGTCTGGACGGCATCTGCCAGCTCGCGGGACATCCGGCCCATCCGCGTGACCGGCATGGCCTTCCGGAGGAAGGTCGCATACAGCGGGTGTTGGAGCCGGGCTTCCAGCCGGTGGTCGTTCCGCTCGACGCGGATCAGTCGCGCGGCCTCCGCCTCTTCGACTGCGGCGGCCGAGGTCAGCGCGACGAGGACGGTGACGCCGATCGGCTCCGACAGTGCCAGGTACTCCAAGACTGTGACGGCTTCGGCTTCGGCTCCGGCACGCTCGAACCTGCCCGACAACGTGTCGATCGCCGAGTTTCCCAACAAGGGCTGACCGCTCCACACCCACACGCCGTCGTGCTGTCCGAGCGTACCAGCGACCTTCCCCGCCGTGATCAGCGCTTCCAGTAACACGAGATTCCCACCGGTAATGGAGCGGAGCTCCGAGACCGTACGGGCGTGCACCGGCCCGCCGAGAACCCGTTGCAGCAGGTCCCTGACATTGGGATCGCCCAAGGGGGCTAGATCGTGACGGACCAGGACCCGATCCCGCCACAGATCCTTGACCTCGTCGTCGGCGGGCTCGTCGACGTTCACCGTCGCAAGGATGTGGATTCGGGGTTTGCCCGCGACCAGGTGCAGGGCGGCGGCTGACTGCGGGTCGAGGAACTGCAAGTCGTCGACGACCAGCACGAGCCGCCCGTCACCAGTCAGTGACTCGGCATACCGCCGGATCCGTTCAGCCTCCCATTTCGGCGTGTTGTGCGGCCCCCGCCGTGACGACCCGGCTGGGTAGATCGCGTCGAGGACCTCGAACGACATCCGATGCAGAATCCGCGTCGGGTGCATCCTGACGGTCACAAAATGCGGCGGCAAGGCGCAGACGGCCTCGTCCACCAGCCTGGTCTTCCCCACCCCGGACGTCCCGGCCACGATCAGCCCCGGGCTTGCGCTGCGCTTCAGCGTCGCGACGATCTCGCGCACTTGGTCCGCGCGCCCGATGAACGGCCAGGCAAGCGTCATGGCCGGATGCTAGCGGCCGCGTCCCGACCAGTGTCGCAGAGTTCTTCAATACGTACTCCAGTACGCAAAGGTTGCGGAGTTCGCGCCTAGGTACCGGACGGCCGACCATCGCCGACAGTAGCTTCGAAATGACGCATCGATCGAAGGAGCGGCTATGGCGGCAGTGATCCAATGCGACACCTGCGGCACCGTCGGGCCCGAGCTCAAGATCAAGGGCTGTCCCCACTGCGGCAGGCACATCTGTCAGGACTGCGGCCGCGCCGCGGTGGGCCAGGTTCCGAACATCGGAACGGTCAAAAGAGTCTTGCTGCTGCTCGTCGGGGTCTGCCCGAGTTGCCGTGACCCCGACGCTCCGCTCGTCTCGGTCGAGCTGTCGAGCTGGTGAGGCCCAGCATGGCCGCGTCTCAGGTAGCCAAAGCAGCCAAGTCGAGCATCCGGCCGGCGGGCACACGGCGATTGGGAATCGAATTCCACGGTCACCCCGCAGCACGCGCCGTGAAAGCGCGTGCCTACCACGGCATGCACGAACCAGAAGAGGAGAAAGCGAGTGAAGACTCCACCGAGGGCGGCCCATCGATGTCGGAACAGATCCTTCGTTCTCCGCGTTGCAGCACTGGTGGTCGTCAACGCCACTTTCCTTGCTGCGTGCGGGAAATCCGCAGTGCCGTCCCCAGTCCACAGCGATAGCGGCGCCAGCTCGGCCGGGCTGGCATCAACAATCAGCCATTCTGGTGGCCCGTCCGGCACGAATGTTCCGTCCACTAGGTCGGCCGCCTCAGTAACGACTGACAGTGATGCGTCGGCGAGCATACCGTCGAGCCTGGTCGGCGACTGGGCGATCGTCGGCTCCGGCGTCACCGGGCATGGCGCGGCGAACGAGTACTCCTTCACCGCTGACGGCAAGGTCATTCATACTCTCACCAACGACCTCTTCAACAGCCAATGCTCCGGCACTGTCTCCGTTGCCGGCGACACGCTGCGATTCCACTTCACAAGTGCGAACTGCCAGGGCGGAGACGCCGTGAAATGGTCCGTTCGCGGTTCACTGCTAACCCTCGGCGGGGACCGTTACACAAAGAGCGGTGCTCCGCTGCTGGCTGCGGACTGCGCGACTGGCTCGTGGAGCCTTGAGGACGCCGGCTCCTGGTACGAGGAGGATCCCATGTCGGTCTGGGATCGCAGCGCTACCGGCACCGTCACCGTCCAGGCCCACGACGGAGCCACCCGCACGGTTGAACTCCGTCCGGACGGTACGGGCAGCGACAAGTTCGACGCGAGGCTCCTCGGTTACGGCGACGACCACCGGCTATACGAGATCTACGAGTCTGGGAACATCTCGTTCCGCTACTCGATCAGCGGCAGCACACTCAGGTACTCGTCCGTGAGTGGCGCGATCTCGGTGATGCTCGCACTGGATGGCTCTCATGGCAGCCCGAAGCAGGCCAGCCTCTCAAAGCTCGACCCCGAAAACATCGACTGCTCAGCAGAGGAGATGACCTACAAGGACACCGGGTCCAACGTACTGTTCGTCAGGAATCAGGGCTAGCAGTCACACGTATCTCCACCATATGTCCTTTGTTCCCTGGTTCGAGCGTTGGCGCCGCGCAGCTGTCAGCCCCGCTGTCGCAGAACCAACCCGACTGCACCCAGGCTCTCGCACGGAACATGTGAACGCGTGTCGCGAAACCGCCGCCGGGAGACCGGTAGCGAGAGGGAGGATCCCGAGCGGCTGAATCCGTAAGGGACAGAGTCAGGGCTGCGCGAAGGTCGCAC
>NZ_CAKJTM010000171.1:0-6214 GCF_917627345.1 Protofrankia sp. CiP3
CAGCGTGCTGCGGAACGCCACCAGCCGCTCGCCGCCGGCGTCCGCCGCCGAGGAGGAGGAGGAGCCGGGCGAGGTGCAGGGACCCGGTGGCGAGGTGCAGGGGCCGGCGGCCTTGCTACCCCGGTGCAGCCGGGGGGCCGCCTCGGGCACACTCATCAGCACGGCCCTGGCTCCGATCGTGTGGGTCTGGAAACGCACGCGATCGTGTCAGGGCCTCTCCGTCGCCGGGACAGCGGCCCGGCCAGAAGCCCAGGTCACCGGCCTGCAGTGGCCGTTCGTTGGGCGGCCGGCATGCCGGGGCGTAGGTGACCTACGGTGAGGTCACCAGGCCGATCCTCCCTGAACGTTAATTCCCAAGCTCACGCATACCCGCAGCCAAGGAGTTTGTCTCAGCCGTCCGCGACGCCGGTAGGATTCAGCCGCCTGACGAGCAAGCCTTCGCCTTGGTGGTTCTACAAACCTCCCGCACGCTGTCATAGAGTTGATCCGACACTGGGACGTAGCCGTACGCGGCCCCGCTCGTGATACCACATCGCGATGAGCAGAACCCGTGTGCTCGCAGGTACTCTTCAGTGGCTTTGGTCTGCAGCGAAGATATCAAAGTCGTCCGGAGCTCCGGCGGAACCATATTGGAGACGACAAGGGGCGCCCCGGGAATCACTGGTGATTTCCACACCACACGTATCGCTCCCGGCGCCAGCTGGCCACGTTCTATGAGCTGGCGGTCCACCATCGTGTCATAGGCGAACCCTGCGTTACATGTGCCATTGGCAACAGCCAGTACCGATGCGTCATGAGCACCCACGAAGTCAGCGAGAATGTCTTTCTCGGGATCGATTCCAACCTGACTCAAGCCCCATATTGGATAGAGGTAACCAGAAGTTGAATCGCGGTCGACGAAACAGATCTTCTTGCCCCTAAAGTCGCCGAGTGATTGAATCGACGAGCCTGAATTCGTGATACCATAGGATCGATATCCAGGTGGTGCTCCCCTGGCCGTCACCTGAGCAGCAGCCACCGTTATGGGCACGCCGTTGTCCTTGGCGATCACATACGAGAACGGTCCTAGATTAGCTACCTGGATCTTTCCCTCCTTAAGGCCGTCGATCACAGCCTGATAGTTGGTGGCCGTTTGGAAGAGAACTGGCCTACCGGTCTCTTTCTGCAGCATGAGTAGAATCGGTTGAAAAGTTTCCCGGAGGCTGGTCGACCCCTGATTAGGTACGGCCACAAAGACGAGGGGGCTGGTACTATCTGGGGGCGCCGCTGTCGGCTGGCTCCGGCCACAGGCCATGGTGAGCATGACCAACACGACCGATGCTGATAGAATTGCGATTCTGGATCGGTTAATGAACATGGGAGAATTCCTCGGCGCGTCGTAACGACATGTAGACCAAATTTTTGAGGTACGCTGCGTTAGCAGGAGGACCTGAATGAGTAGTAGGGAACGTATTGAGTCCAGACTTTTTGCGCAAGCCCCCCTCCGGTAACCTTGCAGCCAGCCGCCACCGGGTCATCCCGGACCGCGCCCAAGGCTCGTGTATCCCATAGGGTGATGAAGCCGTCGGATGCACCGGCGGCGAGCACGCCGCCATTTTCTCCGAATTGTATTGAATCAATCTCGGATGAACCGCCGGTGAACGATTCAGTAAACGGTTGAGGAACTTTTGGATCAGTAAGATCCCAGAGCTGAATTTCACCGTCGGAAAAGGCGCTGGCGACGGTGCGCTCATCATCTGACACTGCCACCGCCGAAACGGCTCCACCGTGGCCAGTCAGGGAATCACCGACTTGCTTCACAACGCCGCCGGCGGCGTCAGCAATTCTCCACAAAACGGTCGTCCCGTCGGTATATCCTGTCGCGAGAAGCGTTCCACGCGCCGAGAATGCGGCAGACGTCATCTGGCCGTGGCCATTGGGCGGCAAGTGCCCGAGGACGTCCCGCCCGCTCGATCCGTGAGGCGTTGCCCACAGGACACCCGATCCGTCTGGCAGGTCCGACAAGCTGAGACCGCGAGTGTCCGACGACGCGATATACTCGGAAATTGAGGTCTGCGTCTTCGGTTTTTTGGTCCTAATCGGCTGCGGCCTGGCTGGATTGGCAATGTCCCAGACGGTGACGGAACCGTCCGAGCTTTGGCTCGACAGCATAGTTGCCTGAATATTGATTCGGTGCACAGAACCGGCGTTCGCGGCGACCGGGGGTCCGAAGCGAGAAATCAATGGGCTACTAGTCCAGAGGATCGCCGTGCCGTCGATGCCCGTGGTGACGAGAGTTTCCATGTTCGAGAAGGCAAGATCGGTGACTGCACCCTGGGGGGCGGCCAGTTGGTTTTCGAGATTTCTGACGGTACCGCTGTTGTTCAGCTCCCACAGCGCGGTAGTACCTCCGTTACTCGACGCACCCAGAACATCGCCGTCTGGTGAAAAGGCCACGGAGGTGACGAGCCCCTGATTCTGTATCAATGGTTCTCCGACAATCGTCGGTGCGGCAGGATTCGCCATGCTCCACAGGATGGCCGACCCATTCGAGTTCGCTGTCGCCAGCAAGTTTCCGCTCGGCGTGAACGCGACGTCCGTCACGGCCCCGGCATTCGCGCGAAGAGGTTCGCCCAACAGGCTTGGCCCGACCGGTCGACCGCAGTCCCACATCAGGACCGTTCCATCATCGCTAGCAGTCGCGAGCAGGTGGTTCGCGGAAAAGGCCACCGCGTTGACCGGGCCAGAGTGTCCGCTCAGCTGCCAGAGGACAGGTTTTTCGAAAGTACCGTCGAGGCGCCAGTAGGCGGCCTTTCCATCGTCTCCGGCGGCGGCCAGACCCTGGCCATCAGGCGAGACGGCGACGGAGTTTACCGAACCTGTTCCCCCGTCTAGCGGCGAGCCAACTTGCAGCAGGTTATTCGGGTTGGCCACGTTCCATAGGGTCACCGCGCCGTCCGAGCTTCCCACCGCTAGCCGCTCACCATCTCCAGAAAAGGCAACGGACGTAAGATGTCCGCCGTCGTGGCCGAGGTAGACCCGGCCGGCCGTGCTCCAAGTCCCGCGCGGCTGGATCGTCCAGAGGTTCAGGTAACCGAAGTCGCTCGTAGTAGCTAACACACTCTGATGCGGCGCAAAGGCGGCCGCCGTTAGCACCCCCTGGCGGGGTGCTAACGTCTCCCGGTAGTGAGTGTGCGAAAGAATGAAGGTCAAGCCGGCGGAAAACTCCTCGGTCGGCGTCAGTGTGTACGCCACGAGTGCGAGGCTGATACTTGTGTTCGGGTCGCTGTCTTCCAAGGAGTGTGCATCGGCCAGCAACTGGCGACTTGTCGCAATTTTCTGCTGACGAGCGGTCGCGCGTGCGTTGACGAATGCAAAGATCGCGCCCGCAACGGCCACTGAAAGGAGAATAGACAAGATGGCGACCGCCCTACTCCGGCGGATCGTCTCGCGTCGCAGGCTACGCCTGATGAAATATGCCGCGAGCGGACTCAGCTCCCCGCCTCGGATGGGACTGGTGCGGCTGATTTTCCGGAGATCCACCTGGTTAAGCGACCTGCTGCTAGTTATTCTACTTCGAATGCATTGTAGGCGAGCGAACTTGATGCCGGTTTCCTCGATGATCGACGCCAGGCGGCCGCCCTCCAGAAGAGCGACGGTCGTCCGACCACGGCTGTCCCACTCCGCCGCAAGACGCTCGGCCACCGCCCGAGCTTTTAGCGCTTTCGCTGCCGAATCAATCGCTTCTTGCAAAGGCGGCCATGCAGAGAATAGTGCCTCATGACTCACCATGATTGCGCGTCCGGAAGCCGTGCTATCGGTGTAGAGGAGGCGTCTTTCGACAAATACCTCGAACTCGGCCAACTCCTTGGTGCTAAGTTGCGCGACGTCCACCCGGCGCCGCGTCGGTTGACCTGTGTCGTTGAAGTCGACAAGGCGTAACAGTGAGTCGATGACATCCCTGGATGAGGTGCCGCTCATGCGAGCGGCTTGCTTCAACGCTTCCTGAGCCTCATTTATGAGAGCGCCCTGGACGCCACCGATGGCCCTGTAAAGATCTTCTGAGAGTGTGCTTCCATATCCTAGCCCAGCGGTAATCTGAGACAGGGTGAAGGCCAACAGAGGAAGTCCCTCACCACCCCCCGAATCTTCGACAATCTGGGCCAGAAGACGCTCGGGAATCTTCATCCCGGCTGCGGCGACAGGACTCTCGACCACCGTGCGAATAGCTTTCGCCGGCAAGGAAGCCAGCGTGTAGACGGCAAACTCGGTGCCCAGAAACGCGGGCTCGGTCAGAATCTGGTCGAGAAACTCTGATCGGAGCGTTGCGATCAGCTGAATGTCCGCGTCCGGTGACTGGCGAAAAAAGTCGCCGAGCTCAGCGCGTGTTTTTGAGTTAGCTTGGTTTATGACCTCTTCGAACTGATCGAACGCAATAAGGATGCGGTCATGCTGTCCAGGGAGTGAGGTAGCCCTGAGTCGACGTGCGGCGAGCATTACGCTTGTAAAGTCCGTATCGACCGTCTGATCGCGCTCGCTAGCTGAACCGTCCCGATAGATCTCGGCGAGAGCGCGAGAAAGTGCCACCAGAGGGCGTTGGCTGGGGCGTATTGGCGGGAGCACCTGCCATCCCGCTTCGCCAGCCATGGCCGGCATGACACCAGCCTGGAGGAGCGAGGATTTGCCGCAGCCAGAAGGGCCGACCAGGAGTATGACCGAGCTGTTGTTTCGGGCGTCCGAGGCGCGGAGCATTCTGATCAAGTCGCGCCGCTCCTGGTCCCGCCCGAAGAACACGCGATGGAGGTCAGGAGTAAAGGGCAGCAACCCCGGAAACGGAGATTTTCCGTCCGGCCACCCCCAACCGCCTCTCGCATCCAGTCGGTTCATGGTGCGGAGAAGGTCTTCCCGGGCCCGTTCGGGGGCGGACTCGTAGCTGGTGATCACCTGAAGGCCTTCTAAAGAGGGATCACGGACGCCAGAAGCACCGGTTATGGGTACCAGGAGAATTCCCCTGGAGCGAGCGATCTCAGCCTCGATCTTGCACCACGTTGACGTCTTGTAATTTTCTGTCACTATGCATACGACGGCGTCGGCCCACCGGAGTCTGCCGTGGAGCGTCTGGCGCCAGTCTTCACCGATTGGTATCCCATCGACACGGTGCAAGTCGAGAAAAACCTCATGCCTGCCCTCGACGAGCCATCGATGCACAACATCCGCCTGCACCGCGCCGTCGCTGGCATGACTGACAAATACCCGTGCCATCGCGCCCCCGTAAGTGCGTCGCCGCCGGCTGCGCGCCGGAGCGATGCTCGCTCCCACGCTAGCGCTCAATGTAGCGGTTAGCGAGGGTCTCGATCGAGGTGGCAGATGGAGGGTTATGCAGAACTCTTCCATAAAGATCTATAGCAGTGCCTCGACCTGTGTCTCGACCTGCGGCGATGCATGATTTAGATCATCCAGAATGGGAGTTCTGAATAAGCCTCTCGGTGGTGTTCGCCCCGGACGGACACACCCTGGCCACCAGCTCCGCCGACCACACGGTGCAGCTGTGGGACGTAGGACCCGACCCACCCCCACCCCCTCGGGGACCCCCTGACCGGCCACACCGACCCGGTGTGGCCGGTGGTGTTCGCCCCGGACGGGCACACCCTGGCCACCGGCTCCGCCGACGCCACGGTGCGGCTGTGGGATGTGACCGACCCGACCCACCCCCACCCCCTCGGGGACCCCCTGACCGGCCACACCGACCCGGTGTGGTCGGTGGTGTTCGCCCCGGACGGGCACATCCTGGAGCTGTTCGGAAACTCTATTCGAATCGGCTTTCATTGAAATTCTGATACCGGCAACAGGAACAATGCGTTCGTCAGTAGCCGTATGGGGAGATCGCTCCCCGCCAACTTCCTGCGTTCTTTGGTACCGGGCAGCCCCAGCGCGTCATGGAATACACAGACCCTCCCTAGCGTTAGAGATTCCGCGACATTTTCTATGTCGTAGGAAGGGTGCCCTCCATGTATCATCTTCCCGGGCTGAGTCACCGAGCGACGGCTGTGGTCATCGAACGCGCCGAGCAGGCTTTCCCTGACTGGGACAAACCGGTCGGCCGGCCCAAGACCCTGTCGCTTCTCCAAGCCCTGAAATTGACGGTGGGCGGTCTCCAGCGGTCAGCGCACCGCCCACCTTGGGGCGGGACCCTCAGCAGGAGTTCGCATCGGGCTGTTGGGGCAGGTCAGTGACC
>NZ_CAKJTM010000172.1:0-6211 GCF_917627345.1 Protofrankia sp. CiP3
CCCGAACGACTTCGCCAGCACCGAGGCACTCGCCGACACCCTGCAGGCGTTCATCGACCGCCACAACACCGACGCCACACCGTTCAGGTGGAAGTACACCGCCACCGATCTTGAACGGGACCTCGCCCGCTTCCCTGAAGAGACACGCCAGGCCGCCGTCACCCAGTCCCTGTCGCAAGCGGCCTGACGACGCCCGAGAAACGTCCAGCCTCAACCACTAGGCGCTGACCACGCCCGGCGACTGACATAATTGATGGATGGCTTCTCACGAAACCACCAGTGCCGCCGAACTTTTGGCTAGGACCCGTGGCGGCGTGCTGCTCTACGGCCTGACGCCGCCGCGGGCGACCACCACCTCAGAACAGGCGGACGCTGTCGCCGAGGCGGCCTTGACCCGGCTCCGGTCAGTGCAGGTCGACGGGCTCCTTCTCTACGATGTGGATGCCGAAGCGGACCGGTCCTCGGCCCTGCGGCCGTTCCCGTTCATGCCGATGATGGATCCGGCCGTCTTCCTCGACCGGCATCTGGCCGACTGGGCCGGGCCCGTCGTCGTCTACCGCGCTGTGAGCAAGTACACCGGGGACGAGCTGGGCCAGTGGCTGTCGGAGGCCTGCCGCGACCGGGTGCTGACCGTGCTGGTCGGGGCAGCATCCCGGCACCAGGTGGTGCGGACGAGCCTTTCCGAGGCCTACCACCGGCGCGCTGGGCTGTTGCGCCCGCCACGCATGGGCGGCGTTGCGATCGCCGAGCGGCACGCGCATGCGGGGGCAGAGCACCACCGCATGCTGCGCAAGCAGGATGCGGGCTGCGAGTTCTTCGTCTCCCAGATCTGTTACGACCTAGACCACACTCGGAACCTCCTGTCCGACTACGCCTACGGCTGCCGGGACCAAGGTCTGGACCCGGCGCCGGTCGTGCTGTCCCTCGCGCCGTGCGGCTCGGTGAAGACCCTGGAGTTCATGTCCTGGCTCGGCATCGAGGTCCCCGGCTGGCTGCGGACCGAGATCACCCGGTCCGGCGACCCGCTGACAGCGTCATACGAGCAGTGCGTCGTCATCGCCCGAGTTCTCATCGGGTTCTGCCGCCGGCTCGGCCTGCCGTTCGGGATCAAC
The DNA here is from genome assembly GCF_917627345.1 of Protofrankia sp. CiP3. Taxonomy (NCBI): domain Bacteria; kingdom Bacillati; phylum Actinomycetota; class Actinomycetes; order Frankiales; family Frankiaceae; genus Protofrankia; species Protofrankia sp. CiP3. The sequence continues at coordinate 1,113 of NZ_CAKJTM010000172.1, forward strand.
GTCGAAAGCCTCACCAACCGCAAGGTCGAGATCGACGCCTCGATCGACCTCGCCCGCGAGATCCGCAGCCAGCTGGACTGAAACAACGAGCGGAACCACCGCCGCTGCAAGCTCGAGACAGCCCTTGCGAAAGATCGGTCACGACACGCTCTTGGCCACCGCCGAATCACCGACGTCATCGGTGGATCCAGGTTCACGACCCATGGGCCGGGACTGGCAGGTCGCTGCGGCAGCTGATGTTCAGCTTGCTGTACACCCTGGTGAGGTGCTGCTCGACCGTGCTGGTCGTGATGAAGAGTTGGCGGGCGATCTCCCGGTTGCTGTAGCCATCAGCGGCGAGGGCCGCTACCCGTTGCTCTCTCTTGCTCAGGGTTCGGTATCGTTCGTGGGCCCCGGCGTCGTGTTTCTTGTCCTCACCAGCACGAGAGCCGGTGTCCTCGGCCGGGAAGGATGTATCGGTGATGACGGTCGCGCCGCATTGCTTGGCAATCCGATGTGCTCGGGATCTGATGTCCCTCGCCCGGCCTGTCTCGCCCGACGCGTGATATTCCCGGCCCAGGTCTGCCAGTGCCCGGGCGAGTTCGAGCCGGTCGCCGGAATGCTGGAGTTCCTGCACCGATTGCCTGAGGTGCGCCCGCCGCTTGGCCGGATCACCGGACGCGGCCAGTACACGCAACGAGATACCGCGTTCCCTCGTGTGCGCAAGGGTGAGCATCTTCAGCTGCTCCAACGCCAACTGATGTGCTTGCTCTCTGCGTCGAAGCCCGAGGTGGACGAGTGCGGCATCGGTCCGCCAGGGCACCAGTGCAGGGAGGTCGAGGTTCCACCGGGTGACCAGGTCGGAGACGAGCTGGAACTCATTCAAGGCGCTAGGGAAATTCTTTCGCGCAAGGTAAAAGCGGCCGCGAGCTTGCAGATAGTGAATTCCGATGGGCGTTTTGAGCAGGACATCGGGGACGGGGGTGCGCAGATGGGTGAGCGCCTTCTTGTGTCTGCCCATCATGGTCGCCGTATTGACCAGAACGCTGAGCGGGATGAGGATGCCGATGCCCCATCCCTCGGCCGGGATGAGCTGCAAAGCCCGGCCGGCGTGAGTCTCCGCCGAGACCAGATCGCCCTGCCGCAGCGCGATCATGGAGCGAAGGGCGGCGAACACCGCCTGCCAGACGGGTGCCTCCTGCGCTGCGGCATCCCGCTGGAAGGTTTGGCACCACGTGTCCGCGGTGCCAAGCCGCTCACCATAGACGAGAGCGCCGAGCGCAGAGGCGACAGCGCCGAAAGCGGGCTCACTCAAAGTGCTTTGCTCAATGAGCTGCTCGGCGGCGACCGTCGGCTCTCCGGGACCGTCCGTGAGGGTCCTCACGAGCAGCGCGACGGCTTGGCGCATGGGGTTGTTCGACGCCGGCGCAGACTGGCCTCGGGCCAATGCGGTAGCTCTCCGCTCCGGCTCTTCGCCGGACGGGAACATGTAGGAGAGTCCCAGCCGAATGGCGTCGAGCCGGTCGGCTGTGTGCTGATCGATTTCCTTCTTCGGATCGCTGATGCGCTTGAGCGTCTCGCGCGCGTCGTCCTCGCGGCCGAACCACATCAAGCGGCTCACCCAGGCAGGCAGGTCCTGTCCGGAGGGGTCGCCACCGGAAAGGATGGTGCTGATCACCTCTGCTCCGTGACGCATCGTGAGGGCGGGATTCAGTCGCCATTCCGCCCGCGCCAGTAGTGCCTTGGTGTGGTCGCTGTGAGGGGCCTGGGCCGGGAGGCGGCGCGCAAGCCGCAGGTAACTCAGCGCCCGTCTCACCTCCCCGCTCGACAGAGCGTGCTCTGCGGCCTCGTTCAGAGCCGATACCGCCCAGGTCGCCTGGGGCTTCCCCGCAGCGACAAGGTGATCGGCGACGACGCGGAGCGACGCGCCCTCGATCCGGAGGAGGTCCGCCGCCCGCGCATGCATGGCAGCCTGTGCACAGGGAGTCAGCCCATCCAGTACGGCATTGTGCAGCGCCGGATGCCGGAAGCGGCCGCTCGCGAAGCACCCGGTGTTGTCGAGCGCGTTCAGCGCCCGTACCGTCGAGTCGCTATCAAGACCCGCGAGGATCCCAGCCGCCGAAGGCGTTCCCGAATCTCCCAGAATCGCCAACCACTGCGCCAGTTCAAGCATGGCAGAGTCGCGTCGATGTAGTATGGACCGGAATGCACGGATAGTTTCCGGTCCAATTGCCCGCCGGCCGGGTTCTGTGCCCTGACCGGACCGGAAGTAGTCGTCGACAAGACCGCGCACCATCGTCGGATTACCGCCGCTGATGGCATGAAACTCAGCGGCAACCTGCTTTGCCACGGTGCCGCAGATCTGCTCGACGAGCGTGCTCTCCACGCCGTTCTCGGTCAGCAGGTCCAGATGGATGTGCCGGCAGTGAGGCGCCGGGGGCAGTCCGCCGAGGAACGCCGGACTGAACGATTGCGGTCCGTCGGTGGCGCTGACCATCACCATGAACCGGGCCTGCCGGAGCCGGTCGATGATCGACGAGAGGCACTGCAGTGACTCCTGGTCGGCGTTGTGTGCATCGTCCACGACCATGAGCAGCGGACGATTCGTCTCTTCCGTGACGTCCAAGAGAAGTCTGCTCAAAATGTGAGAGAGGTAAGCCAGATATTTCTCGGTGTTCATCTCATTTTGGCCAGGAGTGCCGGACTTGGCGGCCAGGGCTTCGAAATTCAACAGCCGATCCGCTTGTTCCCGCGCCTTTGTTGGCAGCTGTGGGCTCATGAAAAGCTGCCATATGGTGCCGAAGGGAAGAGCGTGATCCACGGCGGAGGCGATTGCTACGCAATGAATGGCATCTGCGACTAAGGCGTCTTCGGTGAATGTCCGGATAATCTCTGTCTTGCCGGTTCCCGCCGCGCCGGATATCAGTGCTATCCGTTCCTGGCCTCGGCGACATTCATCGTAGAGAGCCGCAAGGTCGGACAGTGGCTTGTCTCGCTCAAACAAGCTCATGACATACCCCAATCTCCTAAAAATACGAGACACGGTCAGGTCCTGGTGTTGCTGGCTGCAGTGCCGGTCACGGAGTTGCCAGGGGATCACGGATCGGCTGCTTTGGGACACTTGCCGCTGCAGAGCGGTCGCCGAGGACGCTCGCGGCGGTGCCATCGAGACGGCGCACGTGGGCGATGACGACGCCAGGACTGTGGCCTAAGAACGTGACCTGAAGCGGGGATTGCCGCAAGAAGGTGTCGCAGCTCCGGGTCGGCGGCCGGTTCGGCCACGCCCGTCAGCGCCTGCTTCGCCCGGTGGTCCTGTGGACCGGGGCGCTGGACGCGGCCGGCGTGCGTACGGCACATGAGCCGGGCCGTGGCTGTGCGTGAGCGGACGCTGCGGAGAGTATGGTGAGCGAGTGGCGGTACCGGTGTTCGTGACGACAGGGGTCTGCCCGACCGGCGCCCACGTGGTTCCGGCGAGCATTTGCGGGGAATCGCTCGGTGCGCAGCAGCCGGCTGACGCCGATCGCACTCGATCTCACGTCGAGCTCGCGGACGATCACGTCCCGCGCGATTTCCCCTGTCCTCAAGGCGGCCTCGGACGACAACTGCCGCGGAGCCACGTCGAGGATGAACCCGCGCCACCGGCAGACCCGGGTCGGTGACGGCCACAGCGGGCGACCCGGCACCGCCTTTGCCTTCGACGCGTCTTGCAGCACCGCGAGAGTTCTGTGATCCAGATTCTTGCCATCGTTGTCGCGAGACCAAGAATTCTCCCCACCATCACCGGAAACATGGGAAACCGCCCTGGCGATTACTGACTTGCTCACGAACTCCTTGTAAAATCGTGTAACCGATCGTTCTTGTGCGGCGCCGGATGTCTTCCATCGCCCAACCATTTCGAGCCGAATCGCGCCAACCTTCTTGCTCGCGCGGATGCCTGCCGGGGTCGCAACATGGTTGCCCGTCATGGCTACGATCAAATCGATTTCCCGGCAATCATCGGTCGCCGCCCGCCACGGTAACGACTGAAGCCTCTGTGCCACCCGCGGCGCCGAGTGGGGCAGGCGTGGTCCATCGCGCGCGGCCGACACCCCGGCTCGTCTGGTAGCACGTAATTGACCCCCAGTCATGCAAGTTCCTCCTCCCATGGTAAAATGTCAAAAGCGATACATATGCCGTTGATGGCCAACGTGACCCAGGTCACGATCCTTTTTGTCTACCTCCCCGGCCACTCGGGGTATCTCCAGCGGTTGAAGTCAGCGTTGCCGCTGGTCAAGGACGCGATCCGGTGGGTCGCGGCCGACAGTGACTTCTGGTTCGACGACCACTGGATCACGGATGCGACCCCGATGCCGTATGGGATGTCCCGGCCGGCGGTGAAGCGTTCTGAGCTGGCCGGGTGGGCCGGCTACGGCTACTGTGCGTCGCACTCGGGGTTCTACTGGGTCTCACGCTGTACCCGGTGTGCACCCCGACCGGTATGCCGATCCTGTGGGCGCTGGCGAACCCGAAGATCGGGGAGCGGGAGGTGCTGGCCGCGATGCTCGCCGCGGACCGTCCCGTGCTCGCCGGCCGGGACCGGCTCGTGCTGATCGCGGACGAGGGATTCGCGGGCAAGGCATTCGAGACCGGGCTCGCCGAGCAGACGATCACCCTGTTACGTCCGTCCCGCAAGGACGAGACGACCCGCGCGGGTGAGAGCCGCTCCTGAAGAAGATCCGTCAACTGATCGAATCGGTCGACGAGACCCTCAAAGGACAGCTGCTCCCTGATCGCCTATGACCACTGACCAGAGATAGAGTGTCCATAAAAGCGCGAACACCCCAGGGACGGCCCGATAGCGTGAAGACTACTAACACGAAACTAGAATACTGGAGCCTATATAGGCAAGATCGGGAGACTTGAAGAAACTGCGAACGAGTTCGGGACCTGCAACGAGTCGAGCGAAAGCATCCTTGATCCCGGCTCGTATCTCGTTGCGAGTGCGTGCTGCCATTCGGCCGATTCGATCATGCTTGACGCTCTTCCAGACCCATTCGTCCGGATTTAGTTCCGGCGAGTACGGCGGCAGGAGGAAGAGCTTAAGACGCCCGTCTGTCGACTTGACGAACGCCTGAGTTTGG
>NZ_CAKJTM010000173.1:0-3456 GCF_917627345.1 Protofrankia sp. CiP3
TTTCGTCAAGGGGCAGCGCAAGGACGACGTCATGCACGAACGGCTCAAGGACTTCACCGGCACCGAGGGGGTGGTGTTCATCGGCCGTGCCCAGGAGAAGACTTCTCTGTTCCGGACGGAGAAACGCCGCGACGCCGAGGGGAAAACATACCCGTGGATCGTGAAGACGACCGGGCTGGTCAACCACTTCTACTTCTACTGCGTCGATGAGGATTTCGGCCCGTTCTTCCTCAAGTTCTGCTCGTACTTCCCCTACAACGCCAAGCTGTGCCTGTTCTCTGAACCAACTACTTAGTGTAATATACAACTACTGCCGCGTAATGACAGGATCTTTACAGGGTTACGCGACTGATCAAGCTGTGACCAGCACAGATGACTCAGAGTGACAAAAGTTGCTGCCATTACGCGGCACTACAATTAGTAGTCGACTATCTGGTGGATAGCCTCGACCGGGATTGGGATGTTGTAGTCGAGGCCGGTGACGGTGTCGCCGAGGTGGATCGTGGCGTGGCCGGTGAGGCTGGCGGCACAGCGGAGCATGCGTCGTTCACCGGCGGAGCAGGGTAGGTCGCCGGCGTCGAGGGCGGTGAGCGCGGCGGGCCAGTCCAGGACGACGATGCGGGTCGCCGGCTCGGTCGCGTTCCAGGCCGTGACGATGAAGCGGGCGACGTCTGCGCGGCCGAGCCAGGGTCGTGGGCGATGAGCAGACCGATGGCGGCCTGTTCCGTGGGGATGCCGCGGACGCCGGCGCGCAGCAGCGCCAGGAGCAGGGCGGGAGTCATGACGGCCTTCCTGCGCTGCGGTCCTCGCGGGGTGAGGTGATGGTGCGGCCGACAACGTCCGGGAAGGCCGGCAGACCGAGGTCGGTGGGTGCGCGCCGCGCCGCGAGGGCGTCGAGCTGCGCGAGTTTCTGCTCGGCGCCGGCGAGGCTGACGGTCAGGCCTTCGACCTCGCCGAGCCAGCCGTGGCGGCGGGCTTCGTTGATGCGGGCGCGCAGGTTGTCGGCGACGTCAGCGAGCCGTCCCCGCTGGACGGGATCCGGTCGTAGTAGTGCGCACCGGACACAGGTGTGTTCATGGACGCAGGTGGTGCCAAACGCCCGGCCGCAGGTGCCGTAGGCGACCTTCCGCCGCTCGAAATGGCCGAGGAAGTCGTCCCATTCCCGCTCGGTCGGGATGCGGTATTCCTCGCTTGGGCGCAGCGTGCGGCGGCGCGCGAGAAAGGCGTGGTGGCCGTTGATCGCCTCTTCGGGATAGATCGCCTTGTAGCCCATCGTGGTGTTGATGTCGCGGTGCCCGACCACGAGCTGCGCGATATGCGGAGGCATGCCGTTCATGACGGCGTCCGTGACGAAGATCCTGCGGAAATCGTGCGGGACGAACCGCAATGGCGCGCCATCGGCGCCGGTCAGGCCGCTGGCCGTGAGCGCTTCGTCGAGCAGCGTGCGGATTACCGGGGCGGACAGTGGCCGGTTCTCGGTGCCGACCCGTCGTTGGAACAGCAGCGGCAGCGGCGGGTTGAAGACCCGTTCGTGGTAGTCGTAGGACGCGACCAGCGGGATCGCCCCGGTGTCGTCACGGACCCGGCAGATAATGGCGGACAGCACGTCGGCGAGTTCGGGGCTGATGACCAGCAGCCGCTCGGTGTCGGTCTTCGAGGGCACGACGTGCAGCAGCGGGATGAGTTCGCGGGTCGTCGGCAGCCGGTATTGGACCAGGCTGGCGTGGGTGATCTCGGTCAACTCCTCGATACGCAGGCCGGTGTGACGCAGAAGTTCGACCACGGCCCACGTCCAGAAGGCATGCCACTCTTCCTGGGTGAGGTTGCGGCGCCGGCCGCCGGCAGGGTCCTGGGCCCAGATCTTGCTGACGTGGGCACGGGTGGTCGCGACCCGGCGCAGGGTCTGCCCGTCGACGGTGAACAACTCGCCCGGGTTCGTCGCGGTCGCGGCGGCCAGCCGGGCGGTCGCCGCGGCGCGGGCGACGTCCACGAACGCGACGAGGGCCGGTAGGACCGGCAGCCGTTCCCGGGTCCGGGCGTCCATCGCGGACTTGCGGCGGGCGGCCTCCTTGCGGTGCGGGATGTCCTCGGCCTTGACAGGGCAGGGCACTGCCCACGGCCCCCAGCGGGCCGGGTCGTCGGTGGCCCAGTGAGCCAGGTCGAGGTAGAAGGCGCGGACCGCGCCCAGAACGTTGGTCGCGCTGCGCCGCGGGCTGGTCTGCTCGAGCACCATGCCGTCGGGCTGCCGTTTCTGCGTGGTCTTCGTGGTGACGCGCAGTTTCCAGGCGGTGGCGACCGCGGGTGCCAGGCGCAGCGTGTCGATCCCGGGATGATGCGCCTCGAGATCGGCCCAGAACAGCCGGCCGAGCGCGTCGGCCAGCCGGATCAGCGTGACGTGGTCGAGGCCGATCTGGCGTTCGCGCAGGTAGTCGACGAGCAGATCACGTACCGGCTGGCAGGCGATGCCACAACGATCGACCAGCTGCTCGACGGAGAGCTGCCGGTTGGGTGCGAGGGCGCGCAGGTTCGCTGCCGCGTCCGGGCCGAACACCCCGGTCGCGCGCAGCAGCTGGTAGAAGTATGGGCTGCGGTAGTGCGCGACGTCGCAGACCTGGCCCGCGACCGCGAGCAGTTCCAGACAGTCACCGGTGGTGATCTCGCCGACGGTGCCGCCCTTGGCTGCGAGGATCGCCACGACGCGGTGCAGCGCGACCCGCGTCGTGGCCTCCCCGACCGGGCTGGCCTCGCAGGCCGCCATCAGGGCGGCGAAGCCGGCCGGGTCGCGGGTGCGGGCCATCTCGCTGGCCAGCCGTTTGGGCGTGACCGTGGTCAGCAACCAGGCCAGCGAGGGGCGCAGCACGTCGGCGCAGATCAGTGAGAGCAGCCCGCTGCCGAGCACCGCATGGTCAGAACGGCAGCCCCCGCCGGTGGTGGCGCGGCGCCAGCCGATCGGCAGCGCTCGCCAGTCGACCCGGCCGTCGACGCCGACGCCGCTGGCCTCCCACCGCTGCTGCCAGCCCGCCCCCGGCTGGCTCTCGAGCCAGTCCGCCACGATCCGCACGCCCCGGCGCCGGTTGTCCTCACCGACGGCGGTATCCGCGACGAACGGCGCCGCGGCCAGCCGCGCGTCGACGCGTGCCCGCGACGCCCGGGTACTCGGCCAACTCGCCGCGAGCGGACGGGCCGGGAACCGTGCCAGCAATCCCACGGCATCCCCCGCCGCACCGGTCGCGGCGGAACTCGCCGTGTCCGTGGCGACCGTGGTCATCGCCGCGGGCGGGGCGGTCATCGGCCGGTCCCGAACAACACGTCCAGCGACGCGGCCCGGTAGCCCGATCGCGTCGGCGGGGGCGCCGACGGCGCGCTGGCGCGACGCCCGTGGTGGGCCAGCACGCTGGCGATCACGTCCTCCGGCAGCGGGTTGAGGTAAATCTGCGTCGTCGACAGGTGGACATT
>NZ_CAKJTM010000173.1:3610-5349 GCF_917627345.1 Protofrankia sp. CiP3
GCCTCGGCAGCTCCGGCGGTCTTCCCAGCGTGGTGGGCGCGGGTGATCAGGCCGGCGAGGACGGCGACGGTCGTGGCTTCCCAGGTGCGGGCGAGCCAGGCAACGATGCGGGCGTCGAACGCGCCGAGAGTGACGTCGGCGGCGGTGATGGCCCGTAGGAGGTGGTCGTGGCGGAGGCCGGGGGCCAGGCGCAGGTCGGGGAGGGCATGGAGGCGTCGGACGAACGGGCTGTGGTGGGCTTCGACCTCGCTGGTGAACGGGCCGTCGGGCGAGGTCGTCGGGTGGATGTGGCCGTCGGTGGTCACTGCCGGTCCTGGCCGGGGCGGTCCTTGGTGAGTAGGTCGCGGCGTTGGCGGGTGCGGTAGGAGTCGCCGGTGAGGGTGAGGACCTCGGCGTGGTGGACGAGCCGGTCGATCATGGCGGCGGCGACGACATCGTCGGAGAACGTCTCGCCCCAGCGGCCGAAGGGGAGGTTCGAGGTGACCAGGACGGAGCCCTGTTCGTAGCGGGAGGCGATGAGCTGGAAGAACAGGTTCGCGGCGTCCTGGTCGAAGGGGATGTAGCCGACCTCATCGATGATGATCAGTTTGTAGCGGCGGATCTTCGTGAGTTCGGCGTCGAGGCGGCCGGCGTGGTGGGCGTCGGACAGGCGGGTGATCCAGTTGGAGGCGGTGTCGAACAGGACGGAGTAGCCGGCCTGGGTGGCCTTGACGCCGAGGCCGATCGCGAGGTGGGTCTTGCCGATCCCGGGTGGGCCGAGCAGGATCACGTTCTCGGCCTTGGGGATGTAGGTGCTGGTCGCGAGGTGGGCGAGCAGGTCGCGGCGTAGCGAGGGCAGGTGGTCGAGGTTGAAGTCCTCCAACGTCTTGACCGTGGGGAAGTAGGCGGTGCGGATCCGCATGACGGTGCCTTTGGACTCGCGGTCGGCGACCTGGCGCTGGAGGAGGGCGGCGAGGTAGTCCTCGTGGGACCAGTTCTCGGTGCGGGCCTGGTCGGCGAGTTGTTCCCAGAACGCGCCGATCGTCGGGGTCTTGAGCACCCGGGTCAGATAGGCGATCATCGCGGGCAGGCCGTCCCGCGGCGGGGCGGTCGTGGTGGTCATGGCTGGTTCTCCGTTCCGGTGGGGTCGACGTCGACGCCGAACAGGGCGTCGTAGTCGGGCAGGGCGCGCAGTGTGACGGGGTGTCCGTCGGTGTGCCTGCGGGCCTGGCGACAGGCGCGGTCGGCGGCACGTGCCTGGCGCATCGCCTTCGCGGTGGCGGCGTGGGCCGGGTCGGTGACGACGGCGTGAGCCGCCCAGCTGCGCCGGTGGTGGGCGACGCTCTGGCCGTCGCAGAGCACCGTGACCGTGTCGGACGTGGCGGTGGCGTCGACGAACCTGCCGATCATCCGGGGGTCGACGGAGTAGTCGGCCGCGTCGAGGCGGATGTAGTAGTCGCGGCCGAGGCGGACCCGGCTGGTCAGGCCGACCCGCGGGGCGACCGGGGGCAGGGGCAGCATCGCCGCCCGGTCGGTGGGCAGCAGGTCCACGGGCCGGCCACCGATCGAGCGGACCGTGCGGCTGTTCGCCCGGACGAGCCAGTCGGTGAGCTGGTCGTTGAAGTCCGTCGGCGAGGCGAAGCGCCGCCCGGGCAGGAACGAGGTCTCCAGGTAGCCGTTCGTCCGCTCGACCAGGCCCTTGAACTCCGGGTCCCGCGGCGGCGCGAGCCGGATCCTGGTCGCCAGGGTGCCGGCGAACG
>NZ_CAKJTM010000173.1:5740-6158 GCF_917627345.1 Protofrankia sp. CiP3
CTTCGTGACCCGGCCGACCCCCGAGATCAGCAGCCACATCCCCGCCAGGATGTCACCGGCCTGCCGTGAGGGGATCATTGTCGCCGTCACGAACCGGGAGAACCCCAGCGTCATCACCAGCACCGGCGCGACCCGCTCCAGGCCCGCGGCGACTGGCACCGGCGTCTCGGGGAAGCACAGGTCGCACTGCGTGACCTGCCCGGGCTCGTAGACGACGCGGTCGACCGGGTCGATCCCGACGTACTCCGGCCGGATCAGCGCCAGGCGCCTCTTGAGCGGCGACAGCGAATAGGTCCAGCCGATCCGCTCGGCGACGACCGGCGCCGGCATCCGCGGCCACTCCGCGAGCAGCGCCCGGATCCGAGGCTCGAACGGATCGACCACCGAGCCCTTCGGCGCCCGGACGTACGTCGGCGGC
>NZ_CAKJTM010000173.1:6806-7216 GCF_917627345.1 Protofrankia sp. CiP3
GCCTGCGGGCGATCTCCTTGATCGGGACCTGCTCGGCTCGATGCAACCTGCGGATCTCCGCCCAGTCCTCCACGTTCAGCACCTCCCTACGCAAGCAGGGGGGTCAACTTTCGGAGGACCCCAGGGGGTCAGTTTTCAGGAAGCGGCGACACTGCGCTTCGGCCCGCTCACCCACGCCCGCGCCAGCTCGGTGCTGAAGAACCCCGCCTACGCCGGCGTCTACGTCTACGGCCGCTACACGACCCGCACAAGCGTGGACCCGGACGGCACGGTGCACGCGCACACCGTCCGGCTGCCCCGCGACACGTGGCCGATCGTCATCCCCGACCATCATCCCGGCTACATCAGCTGGGCGGACTATCTGGCGATCGAGGCGAAACTCGCGGCGAACACGACGAACGCCGGCGCCC
>NZ_CAKJTM010000174.1:0-1061 GCF_917627345.1 Protofrankia sp. CiP3
CGGACACCGCCGCCGCGGCCGCCGGCGCGCCGCAGGTAAGGAGGATCGCGTAGAGCTCCCGGGCGACGTACCGCTTCAGACAGCGGATGATCTCCTTCTTGGACGTGCCCTCGGCGGTGCGGCGCTCGACGTAGGCCCTGGTCGCCGGGTCCCAGCGCAGCCGGGTGAGCACGACGGTGTAGAGCGCGCGGTTCGCCTGCCGGTCACCGCCCCGGTTGAGCCGGTGGCGGTTCGTCCTGCCAGAGGACGCCGGCAGCGGGGCAACGCCGCACAGCATCGCGAACGCGGCCTCGGAACGCAGCCGTTCGGAGTTGTCACCGGCGGAGACGAGCAGCTGGCCGGCGACGTCCGGGCCGACGCCGTTCCCCTCGAGCAGCCTCGGCGCGATCTTCTTGAGAAGCCGGTCGATGACCGTGTCCAGCTCCTTGATCTCGGCGGAGAGATACTGGTGGCGCTGCGCGAGGCTGCGCAGCGCCAGGCAGGCCGCGATCGCCGGCTCCCCGGCCTTCGCCGCGTCGGCGTCGGCACCCGCGCAGACCGTGACCAACTGAGCGTTGGCCAGCGGGGACAGTTCCGCGCGCAGCGCCTCCGGGGCCGTCACGACCAGCGCCTTCATCTGCTTGATCACGTCGGCGCGGTGGTCGACCCCGCCGCGCCGCGCCACCCGCAGCATGCGCAGCGCCTCGACCTGCCCCGTCCGGTCCTTGGGCACTCCGGTCCGCCGGCCCACGAGCGCCGCGCGGGCGGCCGCCTCCGCGTCGACCGGGTCGGACTTGCCCTGCCACCGCCGGGCCTTGCGGTCCGGCCGGTCGATCTCGACCAGCTCCATACCGGCCGCGGTGAGGTGCCGGGCCAGGCCGGCGCCGTAGGCACCGGTGCCCTCGATCCCGACCTTCACCACCGTGCCGAACCCGCGTAGCCAGTCGAGCAGCCGCTGGTAACCGGCCCCGGTCGCCGCGAACTGCTCTGTCCCGAGCAGCCGCCCGGCCATGTCGACCACCGCCGCCGTATGGGTGTCCTTGTGCGTGTCCACACCACCGACAACCTCGATCGTCTCGATC
>NZ_CAKJTM010000174.1:1666-6529 GCF_917627345.1 Protofrankia sp. CiP3
TCAGGAGTGGCTATCGTGCGGGCTCGCGGTATCGGTTGCTGCGGTGGGGTGCGGTCGGTGGTGGGCTGCCGGGTGGCGCCGGGCAGGTCTTGAGCTGCTGGCGGATGCGGGTGGCCGTCTGGTCGATGAGCTTGAGCATGTCGGGGTGCGCTGCGCGCCATGGTGCGCTGATGCAGATCGTGCCGAGCAACTGTCCGTCTGCGGGATGGCGTAGCGGCGCTCCGGCGCATACGAGGTCGTGCTGGGCTGGGCAGTAGTGCTCGGGTCCGCTAACGACGACGGGATGGCCGACGGCGAGGGTGAGGCTGACTCCGCTGGTGCCGACGGTGTGCTCGGCCAGGCAGGCGCCGTCGCCGTGTCCGTCTTCCTCGCCGCGGCGCAGGACCTTGCGGTCTCCGGCGCGCCACAGGACCCGGCCGTCGGCGTCAGTGATGACGGTCAGCAGGCCAGTGCGGCTGGCTACGGTCGACCAGGCGTCCGGTGAGATGCCGGCGAGCGGCGAGGTGGCGCGGCGCTGTGTGAGCTCGTAGTCGGTGAGCGGGGGCAGTGCCGGGCTGAGGCGGGGGTCAGCCAGGTGCAGTGCGGACCGGCTCCACGACCGGGCGATCAGCAGGCGCGCTCCGGTCGGGCGCGGGTCGCCGTCGCGCATGTCGGCGTAGGCGCGGCGGAGCATCAGCCCGTGCGGGTCCTGCTCCAGCAACGCCGTGAGGGCACGCAAGCCTGCGCGGGCATGCCTGCGGTCAGACCGGATCGTGGCCGCGGCCATGCCCAGCACCGGGGCGAGCTCGGCGTCGCGGTAGCCGTCGTAGTACCCGGCCAGGACGGCACGCTGGCGGGCGGGCAGCGTAAGCAGCTGCTGGCGCACCAGGCCTTCGTCGAGCCGGGTCGGCATGCCGCCGGCTTCAACGGTGGACGGCCGGGTGTCGGCCCGGAACCTGACGTCCTGGCGTGCCTGCCATATTCTGGCCATCTCACGTCCTGCGGTCCGGTACAGGTAGCTTCGGTGGCTGGTGATGTGCGGCCAGCGGAGCCAAACCTGTGTGAGTGCCTCCTGCGCTGCGTCTGCGGCATCGGCCGGGCAGGCACCGCGCGCGGTGAGCCACCGGGTCAGGGCGGCGGACTGCTGGCGGTAGAATGTCTCGAACTCCTGATCGCGGAGACCGGCGGCGTTCATCGGGCGGCCGGACCCGCGGATGTTCCTCCCCGCCTGCTGGCGGCCTCGGCGGCGGTGTCCTCCCTTTCATCTGCTACCTGGCCGGCGGCCCTGCGGGCCGCGCCCGCAGCGGCGGCACCGGCCAGCATCAAGCTGATCCTTGCTAGTACGTCCACCGTGGCGACGGCCGTTGCCCATATAGCGAAAACGCTGCCCATCTCTTCTCCCTGGAATCCCAGATGGCGATGACCACCTACTCCAAAGAGTCGGCCGAGTGGCGTTGTGTGCAACCGGACAGGCACGGACCGGGACGCTAGCCCGCGGTAAACGGCGCCCGTGCCGGGTGCTGGCACAGGTGCCAGGCCACTCCCCACGGGTCCTCCGCGTAGACCCACCGCTCTCCGGCCAGCCCACCAGCCGCGATGTACTGGGGGCTCGACCGGAACGAGACGCCAGCTGCGACCAGACGGGCGTACAGGGCGTCAATGTCGGTCGTGCGGAAAGCGAAATGGCTGATCCCCGTCTGATCAAGCCTGCGCTGAGCCACGCGCGCCGGCGGCATCTCGTGCAATTCGAGATACACACCCGCGCCGATGTCAAGGCCGACTCCGCGAAGACGCACCGTCTCACCTGGCAAGCCAAGCGGGCCGGCCGGAGCATCCGTCCAGTCCTCACGCCAGGCCACCGAGAAGCCGAACGTCGTGCAGTACCACTCAACCGCCGCGTCCAGATCAGGGACCGTCACTGCCACGTGATCAAGCTGCAGTCCTAGCTCTACGGCCATATCAGGGAACCCCCATCGCACACCGCGACCTGAACAAATCACGCCGACGCACGTGCGGAGAGTCACGGACAGCCGCAGAGTCGGCCTGATACCTCTACAACTCAGCCTAGATCAGGACGATGTGCGAATGGTCCAGGATCGCGAGAAGCGCCGCCTCAGTGGCGAATCGGGCCAGCGCCACCGGCCGCCGGTCCCAGCCCGCGCAGGTCCGGCGCTCACGGCCAAGCAAAGAACAGGCGGTGCCGGCCTCCGGCCGGCAGGTGCTGCTGGCTGACCCCGCCACCGGCTGTCGGCTGTGGGATCCCACGGCGAACGTATCGGTGGGCCCGAGTGTCGGGTCATCTGCGTGGTGCCGGTAGTCGGATGACCTGGTGTGTCCCGGCGAGTTGTTCCCGTGTCTGTTCCAGTTCGAGGGAGAGTTCGGCAACGGCGCGCAGGAGCGCCTTGGTCCGGGAGCGTTCGGCCGCCAGCGCTTCCTTGGTGCTGGCCATCTGGTCGCGCAGTGCCGTGTTCTCCTCGACCAGTGTCTGCATGGCCTCAGGGACGGCGTGCCGGGCCTTGACCTGGGCCTGGAACTGCCCGACGAGGTCTTTGCATGCTGACAGCCAGCCCTCGTTTGACCTCCGACCGTCATTTGACGTGAGATCCTTCAGGGAGTGGACGATACCGGCTGCCGTGACCAGGATGACCGCGGCGTGATAGTGAGCTGACGGTAGACGCACTTCGATGCGCGCGCTTCCCAGGGGCAGCGGCGCGCTCCCGCCCTTGCTGAGCACTCTGGCCACGATATCCCCGCCATCCGCTCTGAGTACCTACAAGATTCTATCGGCGACACCTCAACCGCGCTAGGCGCTTGAGGTGTTGTGATCGACAAAATGTTGTCTATGCCGCGCCGGCGCAGGTAGCGATGCCGAGATCGTGGAAGAGGGTTTGCATGTCGATACGCAGGGTCTCGTAGTCGCGGTCGATGCGGGTCCAGTGTGCCGGTTTGCGGCCGGGTCGGGGGCTGCGGACGCCGGCGAGGATCGGGCTGATCACCTGCTCGCGCAGGGTGAGCAGGGCTGCGAGTGTGCGGGCGGCTTCGGGCGGCAGCTGGTAGCGGCGGGACCGGCCGGGTTTGACGACCAGGTCTTTGCCGCGCAACTTGCGCAGGTCGTAGGCGGCCTGACGGGTGGTGTAGTCGGCGTCGGTCTGTCCGGTCATCGCGTGGACCTTGGCGGTGACGTCGGCGACGGTGAAACCGGTCGGCGCGGCGGCCAGGGCGAGGACCGCGGACAAAGTGGCCCGGATGCGTGGGCTGTTCAGGTCGATGCCGCCGACCCGGGTGCGGCCGATCTGGGAGGGCCGGGGAAGCTCGTCGAGGGTGGTGTCGGGCAGGAAACCGATGTCGACGCAGTCGAGGGCGGTGGTGAACCGTTCGACCATTCCAGCGAGCCGTGCCACGATGTCGGGGAAGCGCTCGATCGTCCGGCCGACGCCGAGCTGTTTGGTGTTGTGGGTGATTGCTTCGAAGCGCAGCACATGTTCGCCTTTGGTGTAGCCCTTCAACGTCAACAGCCCAAAGTGGACTGTGAACAGGGTCAGGTCCCACCTAGGTTTCTCGATCATGACTGCGAGTCGTGGCGACAGGTCGGCGGTGCCATGGGCACCCGGGCGTTTCTTGGCGCCGAACAGGGTCCGCAGCATCGGCACGTCCAGACGGGAACGGGTCCGGTCGACGACGGCGTTGAAGACCCGGTCCATCTGGCCGCCGACCCGGAACAGCACGTTGCGGCTGTACTCGACCTGGTAGATCGAGTAGTTATAGCGGAAACCGCTGCGGGCCTGCTCGTCGCCCTCCAGCCCGAAGCACAGGCACGCGGTGTAGATCCAGCGGTCGCAGGCCTGGCTCAGGTGCCCTATAGCCGCGTGCTGCGACAAGGCGTCTGCGACCTGAGCCAGGGCGTGCGGGTCGGCGACCGCGGTGAAGCAGTTGCCCTCCTTGGTGAAACCTCACCCGGCCGCCTGCGCCTGGCAGGCGACGTACTCGTGCCCGTTAAGGATCACCTGCGCGCCGAACGGCGGATGCCCGGACATCGTGATGGTCAGGTGCCCCCACTGCGGGTCCATGATGTGGAACGAGTAGTGGTTCACATACGCCTGCTTCTTGGCGATGTTGACGATGGTGCCGGCGCTCGAGCGGCGTACGTCCCACACCGACGCCGCCGCCTTCGCGACCAGGATGAGGAACACACCGGTAGTCACCGTGTTCGTGGCCAGGTAGTCCTCGGCGATCCGGTGTTTGCGTTCCCCCCGGGAGCAGTCGATGACCGGGACATGGTTGGCCCCCGCCCAGGCGCGTACCCGGCGGGAGAACCGTCCGGCCATCCGCATCAGGCGGGTGTTGTCCAACAGCTCATCCGAACCGCCGTGCAGCCGCCGCCACCAGGTCCGGAACCCACCCGGGTTATGCCCCAACGGGTAGTAGGCGTTGAGCACGATCCGGTCCACACAGTCGTAGCTGCCAGTCAGCAGATCACCGCACCGTGCACTGAACCCATCGATCATCCACCGAAACTATGATCTTCGAAGCGGTCCGTCAGCACGCTGTCCCGAAGGGACCACTGATATTGAGCGAAGTCTCAAGATCATATTAGCGAGTCTTGGCGCACGCGGGTAGGCGGTCGGGTACGCCCACAGGCTGTGACCGCCTACCCCGTCCCCGGGCCGGTCAGGCGCCGGCGGCGGTGTCGTCGGCCGGCGGCTTGCGGGTGGTGGTGCGCTTGCGGGGCGCGGGCCGGGCGGCGGCCTGCTCGCGTAGCTGCGCGGCCTCGGCTGCGAGCCGGTCGCGGTCGGCCTCGGCGCGGGCGGCTCGAGCCGTCTCGGTGGCGAGCTGCACGCGCAGCTCGGCCTGCTCGGCGGCGAGCCGGCCGGCGTCGGCCTGTGC
>NZ_CAKJTM010000175.1:0-4105 GCF_917627345.1 Protofrankia sp. CiP3
CGGGACCTGTATTCGCAGGCCTTTTCGCCGTCCGGTGCGGACGTGGACGGCCTTGAGCTCGCCGCGCTTGACACGCTGCAACACGGTCTGGCGGGAGACGCCGAGGGCGAGGGTGGCCTCGAGCATCGCGAGCCAGCCGTCGGGGGCGTCGTCGACGAACAGGGCGCGCAGTTGGTCGGTCATGCGGATGCGCCAGGGTGCGCCGGGGGTGTCCTGCTCGCCGGCGACGAAGCCGTCGCCGATCCAGCGGTGCAGGGTGGAGGCGGCGATGCCGAGTTCTTTCGCGGCGTCGGCGATGGTGAGCAACTCGCCCTGGGGCTGGTTCGGGTCGGGCTGGTGGCAGGGGATGTTCCAGTGGTGGCGCACGCCCTGGACGCGGGTGGCGGTGAAGGTCAGGCCGCGGGCGGTGCGGCGGCCCTGCCGGTTGAGGATCCCGGCGATCTTCGCGTCGGGGTAGTGGACGGCGAGGCGGCGGATCAGGTCGACGGTGTCCTCGTCGGTGCGGATCGTGGGCTGGCGTCGCCGGCCAGGGACAGTCAGCTCGGTCAGCGCGCCGCCTTTCCAGCGGATGAGCAGGTCGGTGCGGCCGGCGTTCTCGTCGCGCTCGACGGTGACCTTGACCTCGTCGATCAGGGTCCGCAGCAGTTGTTTGCGGTCGCGGTCGGTGGTGGTCGGGGCGGACCAGACCTGGTCGAGGTGCTGCCCGAGGGTGAGGATGTCCGCGCGTTCGTCGGGGCTCAGGGCGCGGGGGCGGGCCTGTTCGCGGCGGGCGAGCTCGGCTTCGGCGGCGGCGAGTTCGGTCAGGGCCTTCTCCCAGGCGGCCTCCAGCCCGCGGGCGACGAGCCGGTTGTCGGGGTCGACGGCCTGGTAGCGGCGTTCAGCGCGGCTGGTCTGGTAGCGGGCGTGTTCGAGTTGGCGGCGGTGCTGGTCGAGGGCGGCGTCGTGGTGGTGTTCGAGTTGTTCGGCGGCGGTGAGGCAGGCGGTCAACGCCGACGGGGCGAGCGCGGTCAGGAACGCGTCGGCGACGGCGGCGTCCAGGGCGACGCCGCCGATGTGCAGGTGACGGGTGCCGCGGCCGTCGACGATCGTGGCGGGGCCCTGGCAGTAGTAGCCCGGGGTGGCCTTGGTGGGGCCCTGGTAGAACACGGTCAGTTTGCGGCCGCAGGTCCCGCAGGTCGCCAGGCCCTGCAGCAGGGCGCAGCCCTCCCGGACGGCGCCGGTGCCGGGCTGGTGGGCCTCGGGGCGGATGTTGGCGCCGATGCGGGCCTGGTTGGCCTCGTAGGTGTCCCAGTCGATGAACCCTTCGTGGTGGTCGCGGATCAGGACCTCCCACTGGTCACGGGGGACGGCCTTGTGGCGGGTGCGCACGGTGCCGTCCTGGCCGACGTAGCGGTGCTTGCGGGTGCGGCCGTAGACGTAGGCGCCGGCGTAGGCCGGGTGGGTCAGGATCGTGTGGACGGCGTGGTAGGTCGGCTCGACCCACTCGACCTCCCCGCCGCCGGCGGCCGTGGCGTAGCCGTGGCGCTGCAGCGGCAGTGTGAGGTTCTCCTCGCGCAGCCAGAGCCAGACCTTGCGGACCGAGCCGACCTCGCCGAACCGGCGGAAGAGCGCGGCGATCACCCCGGTGACCGCTTCGTCCGGGTGGCGGCGCACCTCGCCGGGCCCCTCGGCCCAGACCAGGCCGACGGGCAGCGGGCGGCGTAGCTCGCCGCGGGCGGCCTTGTTGCGGATCCCGCCGTCGAGCCGGGCACGCAGGATGTGCAACTCGGCCTCGGACATGGTGCCCTTCAGCCCGAGCAGCATCCGGTCGTTGAACAGCGCCGGGTGGTAGACCCCGTCGGCGTCGGCGATCAGGGTGTCGGTCATCCCGGCCAAATCCAGCAGCCGGTACCAGTCGGCGTTGTTGCGCGCCAGCCGGGAGACCTCCAGGGCCAGCACGATCCCGACCTCACCCAGCGCGACCTGCGCGGTCAGCTCGGCGAACCCGGACCGGCCCGCCGTCGAGGCACCGCTGATCCCGAGGTCAGTGTCGATCACCGTGACCCGGGCCTTGGGCCAGCCGAGGCCGACCGCGCGGTCGACCAGGTCGTACTGCCGGGCGGTGGACTCCCGGTTGCGCTCGACCTGGGCGAGGCTCGACTGGCGCAGGTAGACGACCGCGCCCCGCCGCAGATGCACCCCGGTGATCTTACCGAGGTCCGTCATCGCGGCTCCCCGCCGGCGGACAGGGCCGTGCCGCTGCCGCGATCAGTCGGCCCAGCGCCGCCACCGCCGCCGCGACCGCGTCGGCCGGCAGCCGCACCGCCACGTCGGGGACGCCTGCGGGCAGCCCCGGCAACGGAAGGCTCGGCTCTGGCCGGCTCGGCATCGGGGGTCTCCTTTCCCGGACAGGCCTCAACCTGCTCCGTGATATCCGTGTCGACAACCCCCGACACGGCGGAAGGCAACAGGCCGGCCACAATCCGTGTCAGCTCGAGTAGGTCGCAGATCCGGCCGAGCGTCGGCTCCCCGACCGGGGTGCCCCCGCCGTCGGTGGCCGGCTCGGCGTGGTCGGTCCAGGCGGCCGGGATCATCGACTTGCTGCCGTCCGGCAGCTCGAGGATCAGCTCCAGCGCGCCGTGCCGGCGCATCCGGCCCAGCTCCCGCAGCTCGCGGCCCTCGAACGGGTGGCCCGGCCGGGTCACCCGCGCCACGGTCACCGGCCCTGTGCTCACCACGACACGGCCCCCGCCTCATCGCCACCGGCGGCGAGCACCGCCCGGGCGACCAGGCCAAGCGCCCGGCCATCCAGGCCAGCGAGCGTCCGTAGATCCACCGGGATGCTCTCCGTGATGCTCGCGGCGACCCGCAGCACCGTGCCCTCGCCCGCCGAGCACGGCAGCCGGCCGGCGTCCAGCGCCGCTACCGCGCCGGCCCAGTCCACCCAGGCGAACCCATCGGCCGCCTCGACGAAACCATCGAGGAAATCCCGCCGGAAAAGCCAGAACATGTGGGCGACCAGCAAATCCACCGCGGCTGCGGCGCACATGTCACCGCGTGCGCAAGATCGCAGCGCCGCGGAAAGGTTCTCGATGCCAGTAGTGTGTCGTGGACTCGTTCGACTCCCTGTCACACACGGCCGTCATGGACCGGGTGCGGCTGCGGGTCAAGGACAAGCGTGTGCTGGCGCTGGTCAAGGCGTTCCTCAAGGCCGGGATCCTCACCGAGCCCGGCGCGGTGCAGGGGACGATGACCGGCACGCCACAGGGCGGCATCCTGTCCCCGTTGATCTTTAACGTGGCGATGTCCGTGCTCGACGAGCATGTGATGGAGCCGTGGAAGCCCGGCGGGCCGATGTCGACCAGCGGGAAACGCGCGTACCGCCGCTCCAAGGGGGCACCGACGTGGCGGATCGTCCGCTATGCGGACGATTTTGTCGTGCTGGTGCATGGTTCGCGCGAGGACACCGAAGCGCTGCGCGAGGACGTCGCCGCCGTGCTCGCCCCGCTGGGACTGCGCCTGTCGCCGTCCAAGACGCGGGTCGTGCACATGGGTGACGGGTTCGAGTTCCTCGATTTCCGCATCCGGTGGAAACGCAAGAGGGGCACGAACAAGTGGTACGTCTACACCTTCGTCGCGCCCAGCTCCGTCCGGGCGCTGAAGGCGAAGATCCGTGCCCTGACGCACAGGACATCGCAGTGGGAGCTCAGATCCGTGCTGGTCAAGCTCCGGCAGCTCATGCGCGGATGGGCCTACTACTTCCGCCACGCGGTGGCGAAGTGGACCTTCAGCAAACTGGACACCTTCACCTGGTGGAGACTCGTCCACATGCTCCGGGCCCGCCACCGCTGGAACTGGGGACAGCTACGCCGCCACCTCAAGACCGCTTCCGGGCGGTGGGTGATCGCGGCTGGTGGGGTCGAGTACTTCCGGCTCCAAGGAGTGACGGTCTCCCGGTACTCCTACCGGGGCGCCAAGATCCCGTCCCCGTGGCCTTCCCCCAACCACGCCTGACGGCAGAAACCGTGGAGAGCCCGTTGCCGAGTGATCGGCACGGCGGGTTCGGCGAGCGGCTCGGGGAAACGGGCCGGGAGCAATCCCGGCACCGCGCCCCGGGCCGACTCAA
>NZ_CAKJTM010000175.1:4231-6003 GCF_917627345.1 Protofrankia sp. CiP3
CAGCCGCGGGGCCCGCTGCCCGGGCGGGGCGGTGATGCCCGCCGCCGTGACAAGCCCGGCGAACGTCGTGGGGGTGTTACGCCTGTCCAGCGGCCTGCCGAGGCTGTTGACGAAGAACGTGCCCGCCTGCGGGAACGCCTCGCCCCGGGCCCGCGCGTAGGTGCGCAGGACTGCGGCCGTGGTCGGGTGCAGGAACACCATGCGGGACTTGCCGAACTTGGAGTCCTCGATCACGATTGTCTCCTCGTTCAGGTCGACGTCGTCGCGGCCGAGGCGGCATGCCTCGCCCTGGCGCATGCCGGTCACGGCCAGCAGGCCGATGAGCGTCCGCCAGGTCACCGCCCGCAACGCCGGCCGGAGCCTGCCGGCCGCGCTCATCAGGGCGGTGACCTCCTGCGGGGAGTAGAGGTAGGGCGGGATCCGCCACTGGCGGCGGTTCAGCACGTCGGCGGGTGGGACCTCGGTGGCCGGGTCCAGCGGCTGCAGGTGACGGGCGAAGATTCGCACCACGTCGAGGCGGCGGGCCTGGTAGGCCTCGTGGTCGCTGCCGGTCGATGTCGCCCATTGCACCGCTAGGTCCGTGGTCACTGTGGTGGCATCGCGGTCTTCGCAGAAGCGGACGAAACTCATCAGTCTCGGCCCCTGGCTCTCCAGCGTGAACCCCAGTGCCCTGCGCATGGCCAGGTACTCCTGCGCCCTGACCCTCAGCCCGCTCACTGGCTGGTTCCCGGCCACTGGCGGGCCAGCGGGCGCAGCGTGTTCTGGTCGACCTTGGCATACAGCGAGGTGGACAGCTGGCTGCGGTGCCGCAGGACCTGCCCGACCTCGGGCAGAGATGCCCCGGCCCGCAGCATCTCGGTCGCCAGCGCGTGGCGGAACCGGTGGGTGCCCCGCCGCTCGAGCCCGGCCCGCTCGCAGGCCCTGCCCATGACGGCCCGGACCGACTCCGGCGTCAGCGGCCGGTAGGGCCGCCGGACCGTCACGAAGACCGACCGTGACTCGCACTGTGGCCGCCCACCCGTCAGCCAGGCGGCGAGCGCCTCTCCTGCCGGGGCTGGCAGCGGGAGCCGCTCGGTCCGGCTGCCCTTACCGATAACGGCGATCTCGCCCGTCCGCCAGTCAATGTCGTCCAGCCGCAGCCCGGCGGCCTCGGCACCCCGCAGGCCGAGCCGGGCCAGCAGCGACAGGACCGCGTAGTCACGCAACCCGACCGCCGTGTCCCGGTCGCAGCCGGCCAGCAGCCGCTCGATCTCCGCAGCCTTCAGGCCGCGGGGCAGAGCCGACATCCGCCACGACGCGACTGCGGGAACCGCCCCCGCCAGCGGGACCACCGTTCGCCCCGTCGCGTGCGCGAACCGCAGGAATGCCCGCAGCGACGTCACCATCGCCTTCGCCGACCACCTGTTGCGGTCCCGCGTCCAGTCCACCATGAACGCGGTCACCCTGCCCGCGTCCAGCCCGCTGACCGCACCCGCCCCACCGATCCCGGCCAGGAACGCCTTCGACTGCTGGGAATAGCAGCGCACCGACACCGGCGACAGACCCCGCTCCCGGTCCAGCCAGCCGCCGAACTCCTCCAACAGCGCCACATCCGGCTGCACGCAGCCCGTACCCGTACCCATGATGATCTCCTCGTCTGGAGGAACACTGACCACTCCAGACAGGCAGACCACCGCCCAGTCCCGCAGGGTTATGCCGAGATCAGGAAGCCGTTCATCGCCCTGACCAGGGAAACCAGGGCCGGGGTCGGCATAACCCGGACCTCGGCATAA
>NZ_CAKJTM010000176.1:0-5835 GCF_917627345.1 Protofrankia sp. CiP3
TGGTGTTACACCGTTGTTCTTACAGGCCCCGTCGCGCTCCTACCCGGATGGCGATGAATTGTGGGCCCGCACCGACCTGCGCGACCGGCACGCCTCCTGCCGGCTGGCTGCACGTGAGCGGGACTGAGGCTGATCGCGAGAGGAACAAGATCGACGCGAAACCACGGCTGGCCGCAAGGTTCGAAGGCAGGCATGGGACGACCGGGCATCGGCGCCGATTGATTCCTTCCCCGGCGAAGTCGGAGACGTTCAGAGACTCGGTTTCCCCGCGATGCGTACATCGTTGAGGAAGGTCGCGGCCCGGATATCAAACGGCGCATTATCGCCAACGTTTTTTATGCCGCTATCCGGTTGCCTCGCGCCATATCAGTATAGTCCTATCATCGCCGGCAGAGGCGAGCATGGTGCGGTCATCTGAAAATGGAACGGCGGTCACCGCACGAACCGTGCCTGTATGGCCGATGAGAGGGGAGGCTGCCGGTTGGCCGCTGATGGGGTCCCACAGCAGTACTTTCCCGTCGTCGCCGCAAGAGGCGAGTAACGTCCGTTCGCCGGAGAGGGGCACCGCGGACAAAGCCCGAACAGTGCCGGTGTGCCCGTTGGTGCGGTTCCATAGCTGTACTGTCCTGTCGTCGCTCCCGGAGGCGAGCAATGTACGGCTATCGGGCAATGATATGGCGGCAAGTGTCCGTACCCAGTCAGTATATCCGACGATTGGCCTAGCGGCGAGTTGTCCATGTACGGGATCCCATAGCCGCACTGTTCTATCATTACTGCCGGAGGCGAGCAGTGTCCGTCCATCGGGCAGTGGTACAGCAGCAAGTGTTCGCACCCAATTAGTGTGACCGGTGAGGGGTGCTGTAGCGGGCTTTCCGGTGACCGGGTCCCAGAGTCGCACCGTTCTGTCATCGCTGCCGGAGGCGAGCAGCGTCCGCCCATCGGGCAGTGGCACAGTGGCAAGTGTTCGTACCCAGTCGGTGTGGCCGGTGAGGGGTGCTGTAGCGGGCTTTCCGGTGACCGGGTCCCAGAGTCGCACCGTTCTGTCATCGCCGCCGGAAGCGACTAGAACCCGACCATCAGGAAAGGATATCGTTGCCAATGCTGCTACCGCACCAGTATGGCCGGCGAAGGGATTCCCGGCAGGTTTTCCACTAACCGGATCCCACAGTCGCACCGTGCCGTCGGCGCTGGCAGAGGCGAGCAGGATCCGACCATCGGGCAACGGTACTGTGACCAGTGCTAGGACCGCGCGGGCGTGCCCCGCCAGAGGGTCGGTGGCCTGCGCCTGCGCGGGGTCCCAGAGCCGTACCGTCCGATCAATGCCGGCAGATGCAAGAAGGGTGCGCCCATCGGGCAAGGACACTGCGCCTAGCACCCCGACCTGGTCGACATGGCCGGCGAGGGGTTCAGCTGCCGGCTCGCCGCTGGCGGGGTCCCACAGTCTCACCGCCTCGTCGTCACCGGCAGAGGCAAGCAGTATCCCTCCATCGGGGAGAGATACTACCGCCAGTGACGAAACGGTATCTGTGTGGCCGTACAACGGTTCGCTGGCGGGCCGTCCGCTGACCGGGTCCCACAGCCGCACAGTCCCGTCACTGCCACCGGAGGCGAGCATAGTCCGACCATTGGCAAGAGTTATCGCTTTAAGTGCCCATACCTCTCTTCCCATCCATCCATCTCCATGCCCAATGAGGGGATCGGTAGCGGGAAGTCCGGTGGCCGGATCCCACAATCGCACCGACGAGTCATCACCCCCGGAAGCAAGCAGCATTCGCCCGTCGGCGAGAGGAACCTCGGCTAGCGCGAATATCGCTCCAGTATGTCCGGTCAGCGGTTCGCTGGCGGGCCGCCCTTTTACTGGGTCCCACAATCGCACTGTTCCATCGCTGCCGGCGGAGGCAAGCACGGTCTGCCCGTCCGGCAAAGACAGCGCTGCGAACGCCCGCACCGCATCGGAGTGTCCGATAAGAATCCGTAATGAAATAACTTGTTCATCTTGAGCCTTCTGCAGGCCCGTGACCTGCGAAGACGCTCCAGAGGATGCATTTGTTATTTCATTACGAATCCTAAGAGACGTGGTGGCCGCCTGTCCGTTGGCCAGGTCCCACAGTCGGACGGTGCCCTCGGTATCGCCGGATGCGAGAAGAGTGCGGCCATCGGCCAGCGGGACGCCCAGTACTCTAGCAATGCCCGAGTGGCCGTCCAGGGGTGCATAGGCTAGCTGTCCATTGACTGGATCCCAGAGCCGCACCGTGCCATCGGAACTGGCTGAAGCAAGCAGAATACGCCCATCAGCGAAAGAGATGGTAGTTAGCGCCCACACTGCATTATTGTGGCCCGCGAGAGGATTGGTAACGGGTTGGCCGCTGACCGGATCCCACAACATCACCATGCCATCGGTGTCGGCGGAAGCGAGGAGATTGCGTCCATCGCCGACTGGTACTGCGGTCAATGCCTGCACTTCGTTGGTGTGGCCGGTAAGGATGCGGTGAGGTATGCCAGTCCACATAGCGGCTTGCGCGGACCATGAACGATCCGCCAGCCGGGCGCTGTTCACGGCAAGTCCAGACGCATGCATTTTGCGTGCCCAGATATGCAGCCACCAAGCCGGGGCATCCTCGGGGTGGATCGGCCACTCATCAATCGCTTGCTCGTAGGCGTTAAGTGCGGCGATACCTTCCCGCGTCCGAAGCTCCTTACGGTGACGCAGGATGTTCCCCGAATGGCAGGTCAACAGGAATCCGGGATCCTCGACTAGATCGTCGAGGATGCGCGCAATAGCAGCATGTTCGGGTAGATTTCTCTTAGTGTAATCTTCAGCTGACCGCCAGTCTCGCCGTCCAAGGGTCGCGGAGGGAACGAGTGCCAGGGTTATGCGCTGGTGTGCAGCTCGGCTCGAGGCGGCCAACTCGTAGGCGAGATAACGTAGATCATCATCGTCGGTATCGTGTATGGATGTGCCAGCACAGAAGTCCCGGAGGCTCTGATGGCGAGGAATATACCTGTCCGGATCTCCTCCCGTGCGCAGAGCAAGGAATGGCCGAAATATTCCTCGCAGAAGTTCCCGCGTCTCATCCTCTGCGACGCCGGCCCATGCGGCGATCGTGCTGACGGACTGAGGCTCGCGAATTGCGGTGAGTGTGGCCAGAACGCTCAGGCCGCGTGCCCGCCAATTGTTGTCGCCAAGTTCGCTGCGCCAGCGGGCTAGGTTGTCGGCGTAGTAGCCGACCAGCCCAGCAGGAAGTTGATCGATTTCACCGGGAGCGCGACGTTGGTCACGGATCTGGTCGAGCACGGTCAAGGCATAGATCCAGACGCCACTAGAGCGGTCTAGCAAGGTTCGACAGAAACGTTCGGCCGTCAAGCCGGAGTTGCGCAAAGCGCCGGCAATATGTGTGTCACTGATCGTGATGGAAGTTAGGTAGTCGAGCAGATCATGGCGGTTGGCGGTACTTTCGACATCGATGCGCTCGACCATCCGAGAACCGGAGGGGATCGCGACTGTCCTGGGCCGAGTGGTAGCGACGATAACGGTTCCCGGTGGGAGGCTCGGCGGTAGACCCAAGGGAATTTCTCCTGCTGGAACCGGCGGGGCCTCGTCCAAGCCATCAACGAGCAGAACGACGGGCGTATCCGGTGCGCCGCGGTCTCGGCTTACCGCTGCCTCGCAGAGGCGGCCGTAGAGCCAGGCAGACGTGTCGGCCGCCGCGGGAAGGAGCCCCTCGGGCGCCGCGTCGTCAAGTTTCCACTGTGCGATGAGCTGTGCGGCAAGATTGCGCCTGGCAGTCTGGGGGGTACGTCCTTCGGCGAGCCGGGTGAAGTGTGCTGGCCACGCCCGAGTGAAGGCCAGATAAGCGGCCAAGGCAGACTTGCCCATACCAGCCTCGGCTTCGATGAGGAGGTAGCCACCACGGCGCTGCCGCACACATCGTGCGAGAAAGCCGTCGATTCGTTCGATCAACTCCTTGCGGCCGCGGAAGCGACTGACCGGGTTGTTTGGATCTGCTGGATCGACCAGCCGTAGATCGCCGGGCAGGGGATCGAGAGGTATAGTGGCCTGCTTCAAGAGGCGGAACGGACCGGAAAACCGCTGCTGCAGCACTTGTCCGTAGTCGATCCCCAATACTTGTCTACCCGCCGCGGACACGTCTCCAACGGCCACAAGATCGGCGAACACGGCCTCTGGAGTTCGCGCGCACTTGTCCAGGAGTGCCGTGATGTCGGCGCCGTTCTCCGCAGCCCAGGTCAATGCGTAATACTGGGCGCGCGGGTTTCCTCCGGTCCTGTTGTGAAAGCTGGCGGCATCGTCGTCGGACGTGTCCTGGCGGTGCTGCCTGAGATGAGCAGCGGACGTGACGCCGTCGAATGGCGGGAGCTCGACGCATCGAGCGGCATCGGTCCGCAGTGATGCGAGCCGGTGGCTACGAGCCGTCAGTACGACGGCGACGCGCTGCGGCAGCGGCAATGCCACCAACTCGGCGACAAAGCTGCGGTCACCACGCTGTTCCGCGGCAAAGACAGCGTTGTCTGCAGCGTCAACGGCCACGACGAGTGCACCGTCCGGGGGAAGAGTTCTCGCAGCGCCTTCCAACGCCCGCGTCAGCAACCGCCACAGCTCCGGCCTGCCCGATGGGGCCTGGACGAGCGGCGATGTGCCACACCGAAGCGCAAGCTCGTTGATCACCTGTGTGGCGAAGCCCCTGAGCGTGTGCCGTTCCTCGCCCGGGTTGAGGTAGGAACCGTTGCCATAGCAGTCAAAGAGCACCACCACCGAGCCGGCAGGCAGATGATCCTTGACCTGCCGCAGCGTGGTGGTCTTCCCTGCACCCGCTGGCGCGGAGGCGATGACGAGCCTACCCAGATTGCCCATGACAGTGTCCGCGAGGGAGCGCGCTGCAGGAACAGACAGCATCTGATGAATCTCGGCGAGCCGCGGCGGCGCCGGGTACAGGTCGACCATGTTCGGTGCCGCGAGCTCGGCGAGAACATCCGCGGCTTTTAGACCACCTCGCCCTCCGCCGGGAAGTGCTTCCTGCCGGACAAGCTCGAACAGGCGCAAGGCTGGATCGGAACCCTGGCCCGGCGTCAGCGTGACCGCGCCGACCCGCACGGCCCGCGCGAACGCAGCGCGATCGAGCGAGCCGGTCTCAGATAGGTCGAGTGCAGCTAAGAAGCCGCAGAACACGTTGCTTCCCAGCCGAGGCTCCACCGCCTTCGCCAACGTGTTCACGACGTCCGCGTGCTCCGCCGTCAGCGCTCGACGCAGGTCGGCCAGCACCGTCCGACGAGCGCCGCGAGAGCGAACGACATCGGCAGCCGCCTCGACGGCCGCAGCAAGCAGCGGCGCGGCGGGGCGATTACTGACGAGCGCAATCCGTACCTTGCTGGCCCCCTCCGGACCGTGGTCGTCCAGCACCTTCGTGAAGGCCGCAGCCAGGTCCGAGATCACCGACCGGTCGCGGTCCGGTGTGTCATCGGGTCGCTTCCTGCGGACGCGCTTCTCGCAGATCCGCGCCACCGTCCACTCGCGGTCGGGATGCCGGGTGCTGTATTTCAACTGTGACAACGCGACCGACTCGGCCGTGGAGAACCGATCACCGCCGAAGTACTCGGCAACGTCCACGGTCTCGTAGGCCTCATCGGGGTCGTCGACCCGAGCCGGACCCTCCAGCGTCACTATGTGTAGTCGCGTTCCTGGCTCGACGAGCCTGAGCGCGCGGTGAGCAGCCCACCAGAAGTGGAAGTCATCCCCAGCGTTTGACTCTGACGCACCCACGCGAGCTGCTCCGCCTCCCCGCCGACGGCCAGCCGCGCCGTCCGGCTCAAGGATAGTTT
>NZ_CAKJTM010000177.1:0-5800 GCF_917627345.1 Protofrankia sp. CiP3
GGCCGGCACCGCGGCTCCGCCGGCGCGGCGTCGCGCGGGCGCGACCGGCCGGTCGGTGAGCGGTCGGCGGCCAGCCGGCTGACGACCACGTCACGGAAGGCCGACCGGCGGGCCAGCACGCGGACCAGGCCGGGGACGGCGTCCGCCCAGGCCAGCCGGAACGTCGGACTCGCGTCGACCACGAGCGCGAGATCCCACGGCGCCTCGGCCGGCCGGCCGGACGCGAACGCCCGCGGATCGCGCGTCAGCAGCCGTAAGGCGTCCGCCTTCTCGTCGCGGCCGGTCGGCCCGGGCGTCTGGACGGGTTCGGACAGCGGACGTAGGGCGCGGTCGAACAGCGCCTCGTTCCGGATCGCCGGCGGCAGGTCGACGTGTAGTGGTCGCCTCCCATACCGCAGCGGCGGTTTGTCGGAGATCTCGCCGCCGGAGACGACGCTGTCCGGCCGTCGCGTCACGACAGCCCCGCAACGAACCCGCCCGGTGCAGGGCCCGCCGCACCCCAGACGGCGTCCAGCGTCCGCGCCCCGTCCTCGTCGAGGAGCCCCTGGGTCGCCAGGTGGGCCGCCTCCAGCAGGCGGTCCACCGTCGGTCGGCCGTCGGGGTCCCGGGTCTTCTCGAACCGGTCCACCAGGTCGGCGGCCCAGGGCGCCGACCCGAACAGGTGCCGCAACAGCTTCCGCAGGTCCTCGTCGGACGACTCGGGCGGCTGGACGTGCACGCAGCGCCGCCGGAAGGCGGACGAGAAGGCCCGGTCGCCGTTGCTGGTGATCACGATGACCGGGAACTCGGCGCACTGGATGACACCGCCGGTGAGGGCGGTGAACCGGCCCGGGTCGTCCACCGCTACCGCCACGGGACCGTCGGACGTCGGCAGCCCGGCGAGCTCGGGCACGACGGCCCTGCCGCCCTCGATCACTTCGAGCAGGTCGTCGGGCAGCTCGTAGCCGCTTCGGTCGAGTCGGTCGATCAGCAGCACCCTGGGGCGAGGCCGCGGGAGAAGCGCCGTGCCCAGCGGCCCCAGGCGGACGAAGCTGGGCGCCGGCTGCTGGGATGCCGCCCGGCGCTCGGCGACCTGCTCCCGCAGGGAGCGGCGGACCCCGGCGAGTCCGGCGGCCTCGGCGGCCACCCCACGCAGCCGCAGCGCGGCACCGATCGCGTCGTACTCGTACACGCCGTCACGCACCGTGGACCTGCTGTTCGGGAACCACCGCAGGACACGCCCCAAGCGTAGCTCACGGGCGATCAGATGCGCGAGCCCGCCGCCCACCACGCCGTCCGGATCGGTCACCAGAATCGGTCGCCGCAGTGCCAGCGCGACGTTGACCGCCCGGATCTGGTCGGGCCCGAGGAGGGCCGCGGCGACAGTCCGGCGGTGCGCGGCCAGCGGGTCGTCGTCCTCCGACGGCGGCGGCGGCACGTCGGCCGGCGCGCCGAACCGCCGCCAGGCGGGCGCAGCCGGCCAGGGGCGGTCGACGTCCGCCGGAGCACCGGAGCCGCGGAACAGCCACCAGCCGGGAGCACCCGGTCCGCCGCCGCCGACCTGACGCGACTCCTCCGGCTCCGCACCGCCGACCTGACGCGGCTCCCGCTCCTCGCCGCTCATCCGGGCTTCGCCGGCAGCGGTGCGCCCGCCGCAGCCTCGTCGGGTCGACCAGGCGAGACCGCGGTGCCTGCGGACCGGTTCCCGGCTTCGAGCGCGGCCCGCGCGACCGCGTCGCGGCGCAGGTCGTCCCACAGCAGCGTCGCCAGGCAGCGCACCGGTACGTGCTCGTCCCCGCCGGCACCGACTGCCGCGGCGAGCCGATGCCGGAGACGGCTGAGGTTCTCCTCCCGGAACCGACCGGGAAGAGTCTCCGGATCGGGCGCGGCCGACCAGGCCTCGTCCGCCGGGAGGCCCTGGCCGGTGAGGAGCGCCAGCAGCGCCCGGTCGGTCTGCCGGTGCACGTCGTCGTCCTGCCACGCCACGATTCCGAGACCTTCCCGCAGCACGTGGACGAGCTCCCGGGCGGCCACCGAGCCCGGGACCGGTGGCCCGGAGAGCACCACCGCGGTCACGTTCTCGTTCGCTGCCAGCTCGAACTCCTTGAGCTCCGAGGCCCGCACCGCGACGATCCGCGGCCGGCCCGATCCGGTGAGTGCGGCCCACCGCCGCCGCTGGCGCGACGAGGGCGCCCGGCGCAGCGCCCGTTCGAGGCTGCGGGCGACCACGGTGTGATCCTCGATCAGAAGCCGTGGACCGCCCTCGAACGTCCGCCGCCACCCCGCGACGGGAAGAAACAGCTGGGTGACCGGCAGGAAGATCTCCACGGCCAGCCACGCGGGCAGGTCGACGGGCGTCTCCGCGTCGATGATCTCCTCCGCGGCCGTGACGACCCCGGCGGCGAACTCCTCGAAAAGCGGTGCGCGGACCGCCGCCGCGCCGAGGTCGCGCACCCCGCCGGCCGGCCCCTGTAACCGCCAGGACACCGTGTGGTCGTCGGGCGTCGGCCCGTCCGGATGGAAGCGCAGGGAGAGCACATAGCTCCCCTGGCCAGTTACCCCTCCCCGGGCTTCCTGGGCGCCGACGACCGCGCGGCTCAGCGCGCCACACAGCTGCTCGGGACGACGTTCCCAGGGGAACGGGAACGCCGCTCCGTCGCGCCGGTGGGCCTCGGCCCGCAGCCACACGTCGGTTCGCACGGACGTCTCCGGGCTCAGCACGCTCGCGCACCCGAGAAGGAAGACCGTGTGCGCGGACAGCTTCCCCGGCTCGGGCGCGCGGCTCGCCGTCCACAGGAAGAGGTCCCACGCGTCCCGGCAGTGCCGGGGTGGGGGCATCGGGTGGCAGGCGTCGCGGAAGGCTCCGGCGACCCGCCGCACGGGTACGCCGGTCAGATCCCGTCGCAGCAGCTCCCAGGCAGTGCCCGCCTCGTCGGCGGTCCGTCCGGCCTCCCACTCGTCACGCAGCCGCAGGAGCTGGTCGACGACCAGCGAGTCGGGACGCAGGTCGGCGACCGCGTCGACCAGGCTCAACAGCCCGTTCTCGAACTCGTCCGGACTGTCGTCGGACGCGTCGGACCCAACCGGAAGGCAGGCGCCGACGAACTCGAACCACCAGTCGCGGCCGACCTCGGTACGGCGGGGGTAGATTCTCCGCCCGGACCGCTGCTCGAAGCGGCTGACCAGCGCCTGCCACGCCAAGGGGCTGCGCAGGTCGAAACTGTTGTCCAGGCAGTTGACGACCTCGAAGGCGACGTCGGACCGGAGCGCGCCGCGAAGGGACGACGACGGATCGCGGTCTGTCACGATTCCCCCGGATGGTCGCGACGCGTTCGACAACGCGCGAATCCGGCGACCCGACGCGTCGATGCTGTTCGGTGCACCGAATGCGCTATTTGGCGTCAGCGTAACCGCTGCGCCGCGGGTCGGACGTCGCTTTCGCCGGCGGCCGGCCGACCGCGGCAGTCGTGATGCCGTCAATGACCGGTGGAATGCGGCCACCGGGGCGAAGCTGGCCACCGGTCAGCGCTTGGCGTCGACCGGGCGCGACGGCGCAACGGTACGGAGCACGGCCGGCGACGACGACCGGGCCGTGGCCGCCACCCGGGGCCTCCCCGCAGCACGGCCGGCATCGCCGGTGCCCCGGTACGTTCGCCTGCGCATCTCGCCCCCTGCCAAGGGCATCCGGAAGCCCCCGATGCGGAACCACACCGGCCGGCGCCTGCGCCGGCGGGCATCCCCGAAGTGTCCTCTCGACACCGCCAATGATGCAACATGCGACGGCATCAGGACGCACCGGGGCCGGAGCATCGCTGCCTCGCCCCGATCAGCGGCCCCGTCCGGAGGCAAAGACGGGGTTGGCGGGGAACCTGGCCGAGGCCGCGGCGAGGACGCGCCGCCGGCCATCCGCAACCAGGCCCCGAACGAACAGCCGGGAAACCTCCGCCCAGAAGGTCACGGCGTCCACGCCCCCGGTGGGTATCCGCTCGACCGGCACCCCGGCTGCCTCCAGCAGCAGTGACGCTTCGACGTCCCGACCGAATGCCAACGCGAGCTCGCGGATCTCGGCGGTCCGCAGCGCCAGCTCCGGCTCCGGCTCCGGCCCCGGCACCGCCACCGGCGACGGTTCTGGGAGCCGGCTGGGCGAGCACGGCACCTCCGGTTCCGGCTCCCGGCCGCCGCGTCCGCCGTCCCGCCCGTCGCCGAGGAGAGTGCTGACGAGGCGCGCGACCGCGAGCGCCTGCCGCGAGCCGGGAAGCAGGTCCGTGACCGCACGAGACAGGGCCGTCAGACCGCCTGTCTCCGCCGCGAGCTCTTCCACCAGCGCGCCGAACCACAGGTACTCGACGTCGTACTCGGTCAGGTAGAGGCGGCGATCCGGACCGAGACGAAGGGCGATCCGCTCCTGCAGCCGCTGCCGGCCAGGTCGGCCGGAAAGGCCCGGCGCGCCGGCGAGGAGACGCACGAGCCGCTGGTCGGCGGCCTCGGAATCCGGCGCCTCTCCCGCTGACATCCGAACCTCCCCGCAGCCGGAACAGCGGACCACCTGCAGCGTGACGCTCCGGTACACGCCTTCGGGGCCCACCCGTACTGATGATCCCTCAGTTCTCAGCGTAGTATTCCGGCGCGATTTCTGTGATCAGTTGTGCAAAGCGCCGAACCGCGCGTGCCCAGCGCACCACTCCACGGGTGATCGACGCCCCTGCTGGTGCGCTCGACCTGGTGCCGGTCCCCGTCGACCCTGCGCCTGGATCTATCCAGGACACCGCCGGGAACAACGAAAGCCCCGATCAATACCGCCCTGGCCGCCCTGTCGCCCAGCTACCGGACCACGCCGCGGACGTCCGCCGGGAACGCCACCGGCGCGCCGAAACCCGGACTTCGTTGCCGTCCCCCTCGCGATGACCGATCTGCGGAGACCGTGCGAAGCTCGAACCATGGTGGGTCTTCGAAGTTAAGCGGGGTTGAGGTGTCCGCGGGTTCGGCGGGTGGTTGCGCAGCGTGTTCGTAGGCGTTGGTTGGTGGGGTTGCGGTAGCCGTAGGCGTTGCGGGCGTCAAGTTTGACGACGCGGTTGTAGCCCTCGCTGGCGGCGTTGGTGATCCCGGTGTGGAGGAACGCCTCGATGTAGGGCCACCAGGTGCTGACCGTGGTGGCGAGGCGTTCGAGTTCGGGGATGGCGGTGTTGGCGCACCAGGTGTAGAACCTGGTGAGCCGGTGGGCGATCGTGGTGCGGTCGGGGTGGGTGCGGGCCAGCGCGAGCAGCGCGCGTAGCTCCTCCTTTCCGATCCAGGCGGCCAGGATCGTCTGCCCGGGTTCACCGAGATCGACCAGGGTGTTCCATAGTTTCGCGAGTTGGTGGTCGGTGAGGTTCTCGCGGTTGCGGCGTAGCAGGCCGCGGATCTGCCACTCGGGGTCGCCGGTGCGGCCGCGCCGGCCTCGGGTCGTGGTGGTGACTCGGCGGCGGATCTCCTCGAGGGTGTCGTTCGCGAGCTTCACCACGTGGAAGTGGTCGACGACGAGGGTGGCGTGGGGCAGGTAGCGGCGGATCGCGGCGACGAACACGGTGCACATGTCGATCGCGACGTAACGGATCCGGTCGCGCCAGGCTGTGGGTTGGCTGGCCAGCCAGTAGGAGACGTCGTCGGCGGTGCGACCCTCGACCTGACCGAGCATGCCCTGCCCGCCGTGCAGGTCGGTGAAGCCGACGTGCCACCGGTCGGCGAGCACCCGGGCTTTCGCTGGCTCGCCCCCTGTGGGGGGTTCGACGTCCTCGGGCTCGCTGGCGGCGGGGCTGGGGGGCGTCGCCGTGGGGCTCTCGGC
>NZ_CAKJTM010000178.1:0-5784 GCF_917627345.1 Protofrankia sp. CiP3
GCGGCTTAGAGCGCCCGGCAATAGGGGACGCGGCGTCGCGGGGCTGGGGCACGCACCTCGCTGTGTTGTCGTCGGTCACCACCCAATACCAGGGTGGCTCCCTCCGCCGCCTCGCGATCTACGTACCCCAGCCCCGCTCCTTGATCCACACCCCTATTGCCGGGCGCTCTTACTACGACACCTTCCGAGCCCGCGGCGGGTCACCACGCCGCGCTCCGCCAGCTCGGCAACCGCCTTGTGGGCATCCTCCGTGGCTGTCTGAAGACCCACAGCGCCTACAACGAAGCAACCGCCTGGCCGCAGTATGTCACCGAAGTAGTCGCCGCTTGACATCCAAGAACATGGGATGTCTGACCAGTGGCGGGGCGCGCGCGCCGCGCCGCGGCCTGGCGTGACCTGGGCGCGGTGTGCTGGGCACACGTCCCCAGCACAGGCGTCAGGGGAGCACGAGGCGAACAGCTTCGGCGCTGGCGCGTCGGAGGGCCCTGGCCGCCTCGGCCCGGCCGATCAACGCGGGCGCTTCCGTCATCCCGCGGGCGGCCGCGGCAGCGGGCAGCGGCTGGGTGCTGAAGACCGCTGTGAAGCCGGCCTCCCGCCAGGTACTCGGACTGACGTTCACCTGCCCGCAGACCGCGATCACTGGGACCCCGGCTGCCTGGGCATGTCTCGCGACGGCCGCCGGAGCTTTGCCCCGCATGGTCGAAGCATCCAACGCGCCTTCGCCGGTGATCACGAGATCGGCGCCGTCCAGGGCCGCGTCGAAGCCGGCGAGATCGAGCAGCAGTTCGGCACCGGCCTGTACCCGTGCGCCCAGAAAAGCCATCGCGCCGAAGCCGAGACCGCCGCCCGCGCCCGCGCCCGCGCTCGCGGCGACCATGGCAGGTCTCGCCGACAGGCCCAGGACACCCCGAGGCCGTGCGCCAAGCCGGTCGACGAGCGTGCGCAGCCCGTCCTCGAGGACGGCCACGTCCGCCGGCCCCGCGCCCTTCTGCGGGCCGAAGACCGCCGCCGCTCCGTGCGGCCCGAGCAGCGGGTTGTCAACGTCAGCCGCGACAGTGATCTCGGCTTGGGTGATCCGTGGATCCAGGCCGCCAGCATCGATCATGTAAAGATGACGCAGGGCCGCGCCGCCGGGCGGCAGGATGTGCCCGGTCCGGTCCAGGAACCTGACGCCGAGTGCGGACAGCATCCCGGTGCCGCCGTCGGTCGTCGCGCTCCCGCCCGCCCCGAGCAGCAACCGCCGGGCTCCGGCGTCCAGAGCCGCACGCACCAGCTCACCGGTACCGATGGTGGACGCTGTCAGTGGCGCGTGCCGTCCCGGCGGTACGAACCGCAGGCCGGAGGCCTCGGCCATCTCCAGCACCGCGGCGTCATGCCGAACGGCGAACGCCGCGCGCACCGCGGTCCCGAGCGGCCCGGACACGGTGGCCTCATGGCGGGTGAAGCCCGCGGTGAGCGCCGCGGCCACGGTCCCGTCGCCGCCATCGGCCACCGGGCGCATGAGGATGTCCGCGTGCCGGCAGGCGTCGCCGACGCCGTCAGCGATGGCGTGGGCCGCCTCGTTC
The DNA here is from genome assembly GCF_917627345.1 of Protofrankia sp. CiP3. Classification (NCBI taxonomy): domain Bacteria; kingdom Bacillati; phylum Actinomycetota; class Actinomycetes; order Frankiales; family Frankiaceae; genus Protofrankia; species Protofrankia sp. CiP3. The sequence continues at coordinate 1,566 of NZ_CAKJTM010000178.1, forward strand.
GCGGTCAGCGTGCCTTTGAAGGCGTTGGGCGCGACAACGATCCGCGTGACCGTGGACATACCCGCATACTCCCGCCGCGCCGCGCGGCGGACGCACTGGGGCGTGTTTCGACAGTCAGCTGTCCGGCTCCCGTCTCCAGGCGGCTCCTGGCCGCGTTCTCGGACGAACAGAGACAAACCGTCCGGTATCGATTCGCCCCGCGGCCTTGCCAGGGGCCGCCTGGACACGGTTCCCTGACCGAAACCACGACGTGAGACAGGCTCTAACGTTCTGTGCTCACCCGATTGCCACTACACTCGGCACGCGATCTGGAAGTAGCGTGACGGCCGGGATCTGCACGGGGCTGACATGCGCGAGGAGGTGCGTTGGTCGCGAGCGTGGTCGGCTTGGTGGCTGACGTGGTGTCCACCGGGCTGCTGGTGGTGACGTCCGACAGTCGTGTGGTCTGGGCTAATCGGGCTCTGTCCGCCCTCGTGACGGGCGCCGCGACGGTGCCGGCAGAGACAGCGGCGCCGGGCCCGGCCGGTCTCGGCGCGTTCAGACGCGCTGGTCCTGGTTCCGTCGACCCGGTCGACCTGGTCGCGGCTCGCCTTGCCGTGGCCGAGGCCGGGCTGCCGTTGGCGCGGGTCGTCCCGGACGACGAGCCCCGCGCGGCTGCCTGGCAGGCGCCGGATGGTACCAGCCGTTGGCTGGAGATCCGTTGCCGTGCGTTTGCTGACGGTGACCCCAACTGGAGCGGTCAGTTCGGCGCCGAGGGCTACCTTCTCTACGAGATTGTCGACAACACCGCGCGTCACCATGAAGAGGAGGTCGCGGGGCTGCGCGAACGCTGGCTCCGCCATGTCGAGACGATCGCCCGGACGGGTATCTGGGAGTGGGACCTGGTCACCAACGAGGTGGCGTGGTCTGACGAGCTTCTCGCCATGTTCGGCTACCCCACGGACACCTATCTCGACTACGACACCTACCGGTCGCTGATACATCCGGACGACGTGACGAAGGTTGAAGGAGTCCTGGAGCAGGCGATCGCCGAGGTCAGCCCGTTCGAATTCACTCACCGTATGTACTTCGCCGACCGGGCCACCGAGTGCGTGCTCGAGTGCCACGGCGACGTCCTCACCGATCACGCGGGCACGCCAATCCGGATCATGGGTACGGCGCATGACGTCACCGAGCTGATCCGGGCGCGCCGCGAGCTCGCCCAGCTCACCACGCATGACCCGCTCACCGGGCTGCGTAACCGGCAGGCGGTGACCGGGCTGCTGGCCGAGCGGATCGCGGGCAGCGCGGGCAGCGAGCGGATCGACGCCGCGCCGAACGGGAGTGCCCCGGCCGGGACGTTGCTCTTGATCAATATTGACAACTTCAGGGACATCAATGACGCGCGTGGCCATGCCGTCGGCGACGCGGTGCTGCGAGCCCTGGCCCAGACCGTGGCGGAGACGCTGCCCACATCGATTCTCGGGCGACTCGGCGGCGACGAGTTCGTGGTGATTCTCGAGTCCGCCGGCGGCCCGGACGGACTCGGTGTCGCGGACACTCTGTGCGCGAAGGTCGCGCGGCACGCCATCATCGTCGACGGTGTCACGATCCGTGTCACGATCAGTATCGGCGTCCTGCCGCTGTCGTCCGCGACCGACAGCGACACCGCGTTGGCTCGTGCCGGCCTCGCCCTGCGTGAGGCAAAGGATGCCGGCCGTGGCCGCGCGCGGCTGTTCGCGGCGGAGCGCTACGAGCACGTCGACCGGCGGATCTCGCTGGTGCGGCGGGTACGCGACGCGCTCGACGGGGGGCTGATGGCGTTGGACGCGCAGCCCATCGTTGACCTGACATCCCGCGAAGTGCAGGGATACGAACTGCTGCTACGGCTGCGCGACGGCCGGCAGCCAGAGCTGGCCCCCGCCGAGTTCATGAGCGCGCTCGCCCACAGCGACCTCACGCTGGCGCTGGACCGCTGGGTACTGCGCCAGGCGGTGGCGGCGCTCGCTTCCGCCACCGCTCGCCGGGAACGGCTTCGCCTGCATGTGAACATCTCCGGCCGGTCGGTCGCGGACCCTGAGTTCGGCCAGTTCGTCCTGGGGACGCTGCGTGCGGCCCGGGTCGATCCATCCCAGCTTGGTCTTGAAATCGCCGAAAGCGTCGCGGTGGTCAGCCTGGACGCGACACGCCAGCTTGCCGAGACCCTCACCGACGCGGGCTGCCGGTTCACCCTGGACGACTTCGGCGCAGGCGTGGGCTCGTTCGTCTACCTGCGCAACCTCCCCTTCACCAATGTGAAGATCGACGGCGATTTCCTGCGCCAGGTGGATACGTCGCCAGCGGACACCGTCCTGGTGGACGCGGTGGTACGGGTCGCGCGCTGTCTCGGTATGTACACCATCGCCGAGAACGTCGACCGTGAATCACTGGCACTGGCACTGCGCGATCTTGGAGTGGACTACGCGCAGGGGTTCCTCACGGGCCGTCCCCGGCCATTGACGGATCTGCTTGCCGAGGTCCCCTATGCGGATCCCGAAACGCGTGAGGTCAGCCTCAACGGTTTTCTCGGCTAGCTTGCCAGCGGGTACCCGCGCATCGCACGGCGCTGGATGGGTGCGTTGACGCAGGTGCGTGCCTTAGCGCGACCGGCAATAGGGGCGCGGCGTCGCGGGGCTGGGGCACGCACCTCGCCGCGTTGTCGTCGGTCACCACCCAAGGACCAGGGTGGCTCCCTCCGCCGCCTCGCGATGCACGCACCCCAGTCCCGCTCCTTGATCCACGCCCCTATTGCCGGGCGCTCTTAGCCCCGCGATGCCGCGTCCTGTGTTGCCGGTCGCTCTTAGGAGCGCCCGAGGACAGGACTGTCCGGCTCGCGGCTCCCCGCGTCCCGCCCGGCCGCGTTGTCGTCCGTCGGCGCCCACCACCAGGGCGCCTTCCTCCGCCGCCTTGCCGGACCGGGCGCGGATGAGCCGCTCACCGATCGAACGCCCTATCCTCGGGCGCTCTCAGTGGTTGCCGCCGGAAGTTGTTCGGGATATGTCGGATGCCGGGCGCGGGCCGCTCGGCTGCTGTTCACCGTCGTAGCGAATCCTCTGGGCGTGGGTGTCGTCGTCCCAGGGCCGCACGCGGTCCCAGGGCCGCGCGGAGGGAGAACAACGATGTCCGAGGTCATCCTCAGTGTTGTCGTGGACGTGCTGGGAGCGATCGCCGTCGCGCTCGTTTCCGCGCTGGTACAGCGTTGGCGGCGCCCGCTCGCGCCGACGTCCTGAACTGGGCCGCCGGCTGCGGGAACCGGCGGCAATATGATCGTTTTTGCCCGGTCCGCGGCCGTCTCGGTGATACGGCTCAGACCGGGCGATGGCCGGTCAGATCAGTATCACCGCGGCGAAGAGCCCCGCCATGGCCGCGAGCGCGGCGGCGTCCGCGCGCCGGGGCCTCGCCGGCTGGTGCGAAACCGCACCGAACCCGCCCCGGGCGGTGATTGCTTCGGTCATTTCCGCGGCCCGTCGCAGGCAGGTGACGATCGCGGTGCACAGCAGCTCGGTCGTGTAACGCAGCTGGCGCGCCAATGCCGCCGGCCGGCGTGGCCGGGCCGGCCGGCTGGCCGTGCGTAGCCGGCGAACCGCGAGCAGCGTACGGATTTCCTCCACCAGCAGCGGTAGACAACGGATGGCCAGCGCCACCGTCGCCACCCATTCGTCGACCGGCAGCCGCAGTCTGCGCAGGGGCGTCATCAGCCGGTCCAGCGCGGGTGCGACGTCCGACAGCGGCGTCGTCCAGCCGAGCAGCGCGGCGGTGGCGAACATGGTCATGGAGACCGACGTCAGCCGGAGCCATTCCAATACTCCGCCGAGCGACACCCGCATTCCCGCGACCGCCACGAACGGTGCCTCGCGCGACTGCATGGTGAGCGCGGCGCCGATCAGCAGGCCGTACCAGAACCAGCGGGGAAGCCTTGGCGCCGCACCCGGTGGGATCCGGGCGACCAGCATGCACAACCCGACGAATCCCGCGACCAGACCGATCACGGGCCACGACGGCCGCAACGCGACGAGCAGCCCGAGCGCGGCCATCATGATTATTTTTGTGCCTGCCCACAACCGGTGTACCGGGCTCGTACCGGGGATGTACCGCAGCAGGTTGGGCTCGGTTCGGCGGGCACGCGCGGCTGACCGCCGCCGGGACAGCCGGCCCCCGCGCCGGGGCGCGGTGGGCGCTGCGGGCTCGGGCGGCTCGGGCC
>NZ_CAKJTM010000179.1:0-5658 GCF_917627345.1 Protofrankia sp. CiP3
CCCAGCTTGGGGTGCTTTACACCGCGCAGGGGCGAGCGGCGGATGCGGTCCCGTGCACCGTGGCGAGCCTGGCCATCCGCCTCGAGATCGGCACATCCGACGCACGCATCGACCTTCACTGGCTGGGCCGACAGCGGGAGATGCTCGGCGACGATGCTTTTCAGGCGATCCTCGCCAAGCACCTGTCTGCCGACGATGTCGCCGCCCTGCTTGACCTGACCCAGGCCACAACCGCCGGGCGGGACGATCCGCAGCCTGCCAAGCCCGGCAGCCCACCGACCGAATGAACTTTAGAGAAGGCTAAGAATCCGTAATGAAATAACTTGTTCATCTTGAGCCTTCTGCAGGCCCGTGACCTGCGAAGACGCTCCAGAGGATGCATTTGTTATTTCATTACGAATCCTAATTCTCTAAAGTAGGCTTCGTGGTGTGGCATTAGAGAACAGGGACGAGGAAGCACGGAGAGGACCGGAGCGGCGCGCGGTCGCCGTCCCCGAGCCGTACGCCGCGGTGCTCGCCGGCTATACCGCCGCGCTCGCCCAGGCGCCGGTCGCCGCCCAGACTCGGCGCACTTACGCGTCCAAGGTTCGCCAGTACCTTGATGGCTCGCTGACACCGCCGTCGACGGTGACCCGCTGAGCGAGCAGGCAGCCCGGGACTGGGCGGTCCGGGACTACCGCGGCTACCTGCAGAACGTGACCAAGCGGGCCCCACGCACGGTGAACAACGCCCTGGCCGCCGTCGACGACTTCTACACCCGGACCGGGCTCGGCCCCGCCACCGCCGCCCGCGCCGCTCTCCCCAGGACCACGCCCCGCGCACTGACCCGGCGGGCGGCGGTGAAGTTCCTGCGGGAGGTCGAACGCTGGCCGTCTCCGCGCGACGCCGCTCTTGCACTTGTGCCGTTCTACGCCGGTGCGCGCATCGCCGAGACCGTCGGCCTCGACGTCGACGACGTCGCCCTGTCCGCCCGCAAAGGAACCCTGCGCATCCACGGCAAGGGCGACCACGTCCGCAGCGTCCCCATCCACCCGCCACTGCGGGCCGCACTGACCGGCTGGCTCGACGAACGCGGCGACTGGCCCGGCTCCGATCTGCTCTCGCTGCACCCGACCACGGCCGCCCGCTGGACCACCCAGGCCGGCGGCACCTGGCACCGCTACGCCGCCGACCTCGCCCGAGACCGCAATCACCAACCCTGACGAATAGCCCCCAGCCGATCTTCCCCGATAGCGCTACTCAACACCCCCGGTACATTGCCGCCTACCGGTTCGAAGGAGTCCGGGCACAACCGGGCCGAACTCGAACGCCGGCTCGGTCACGCCAACGACCGCTACCTCCTGCTCTACACCAACCCGCCGGAAGACGTCGCCGCCGGCTGGGTCGAAAAGCTGTAAGAGAGCATCTCGTCCAGATAGGCGAAGTTTGTCGTGTCCCCTACACGGCAATTATCGGGATTCAGGAACGGCGAGGTGGGGCATCGACTCACCTGCGCCGTCGTCTGCACCGCCTGAGGCGGCTCTGACGCGGGACGGGTTCGACTCTGCCCCGCCTCACCACCGCCAGAAATCGGACTGAACCATCGCAAAAATGAACGAGATGCTCGCTTAGAGGGGGTTTGATCTCGATCTGCGGACCTATCATCAGTTTTGTTCTCCAGCCCGTCGAGCCGGTTTTACGCAGGTTCGAGAAGAATCATGGGCTTCATGCCAGGCGCGACCGGATGCGAACTGCCGTTTTTGCCCCATCAAATCCTTTTGATCTAGAAGCAGGATGTTATGCGCGCCACGCCGACGACGGATCACGGTCCACGTCGCAATAATCGCCGTTGTGGACCCCGCATACCAGGCGAATCAACCTAAATCCAGTGAGGAATATGAACTGATAAAGCGGATATATCGAGATCAAACCCCCTCTAAGAGCAGTAACTGAACGGTCAGTGGCGTTAGCCGTAAAGGTCGGCAATTCTGCGTAACAGGATGTTGGTCTGTTGCTCCATTAGACCGGCTCGTTCGTTACTCAGGCTGTCGAAGTCGCCGTGCGCGGCCGAGTTGCGCAGGCCCGCGCACTGCTCAAGATCCTTAACGTCTTGCACGGTGATCAGGCCTGCCTTGCGAAGAAGGCCGGTGAGGATGTTCAACGAGGGTCGCTCCGGCAGCGTCAGGTTGCGGGCCTGCACGACCGCCCGCAAGGCGATCTCGAGTGCCGCGCCGCACAGGACGATGGCGGCGGCGGGATGCGCGCCTCGATCTTCCAGCAGTCGCCGTACCTGGCTCATCACGTCTGTGCTGACGATGCCGACTTCCGCCCAGGCCCGAGACCCGGCGATTTCTACGACGCCGGCGTCGACTTGGTCGGCCCACGCCCGGAGCAGGTCACCCACGGCGCGTGCTCCTGACTCGGCGGACTGGTTGTCGCCCTTGCTCTGGTAGGTGGCGATCGCCCGCTGTGTCCAGAAGCTGTCTTCTCCGGCGTACTGGCGTAAGAACTCCAGCGCCGCGACCGCTCGTGCCGCGATCTTCGACGCCATCGATTTCTCGGGTGCCTGCCAGTAGCCGCCGTAGCCACCATGATCGTTCGGATGCCAGGTCATGTCTTTCTCGAGCTCTTCGGCCTGGTGCCGGGCATAGGCCAAGACATCCTGCGCTTGCCGCATCCGGGCAACTCCCTTTGAGCGTCGGTGTCGGGGTGCAGCACCCTCGATACCGACCAGCGGCACTCCAGGTCAACACGCGTAACGATCGACCCGCATCGGAACGCTGGATGGCGGCAACTCCGACCACATCGGCTCGCTAACGCCACTGACCGTTCAGTTGCCAGTCTCAAGCCCCCTGTAGAAGCGCCGAGCTGCCCGCAGCCGGCAGCGTCAGGAACCAGCGAAGATCTACCGCCACTTACCGGCGAAGATCACACTGGAGCCGTCAAAAACTCCTTCAGAAACCGGCACCATCAAGAACCGTCGCCGGACCGTCTGCTGAGATGATCGTGACCGTGACCGCAGCCATCGAGCCCACCGAGCTCCTCGCCGCCGAGCCGGCGGTGCTCACCCACATCCGCATCGGCTACGCCCGGGTGTCGACCGGTGGGCAGAAGCTCGAGCGCCAGATCGACGCGCTCGCCGCCGCCGACTGCCGACTGCCGACTGCCGACTGCCGGCGGATCTTCGCCGAGAAGCAATCCGGCCGCGACACCGACCGTCCCGAGCTCGCCGCCTGCCTGGACTTCACACAGCCCGGAGACACGCTCGTCGTGCCCGCGCTCGACCGGCTCTCCCGCTCCCTGCAAGACCTGATCTCCACCGTGGGCGACCTGCGCCGCCGCGGCGTCGGGTCCACCTCGCTGCACGAGAACCTCGACACCACCGCCCCCGGCGGCCGGCTCGTCTTCCACGTCTTCGCCGCGCTGGCCGAGTTCATCCGCGAGTTCATCGTCGCCGGCACCCGCGAGGGCCTGGCCGCCGCGCGCGCCCGCAGCCGCGTCGGCGGACGACTCACCGTCGTATCCCCGAGATCATCCGCGCCGCCCGCGACATGCTCCCGAACCCCGAGGCCAGCGTCACCTCGATCGCGAAACTGCTCGGCGTCAGCCCCGGCACCCTCTACAACCACATCCCCGACCTACGCGAGCTGCGCGCCGCCGGCCGGACGCGACACGAACTCGCCGCCGCTCCACCACAGACAAGCTAGATCATCTCCGTTTGCCCCTAGTGACACGTTCCTTACCGGCACCCCGCACCGGGGGACGTGCCGGGCTGCGCGTCCCTGCATGCGCCACCCGTGGTGGTACGGGCGCCTGGCCGGGGATGTGGGTGGCCAACATTTGGGCGGCGACCGCAGCGGCTTCGGCCTGAATATGGCGCTGCTGGGCGGCGCGGAGGAGGGCCAAGGCCTCGGCCAGTCGCAGCAACGCCTCCACAAGCCGGGCGAAATCGGTTGCCTCGCCAGGGCCGGCACGGCCGAGCGCGAGCAGAATCCGCGCCCCTGCCCGGACGGTTTCCGCGGCCGGAGTGGTGTGCGGGGTGGCCGCCCACCGGGCCCGGGCCGCCCGGGCAATGCGCTCACTGGCCGTGTGCATCGGCCCATCGTCTGGTCCATGTAGGACGTGGGCGACGGCGGCGGCCAAGTCCCCGACGGCGTGCGCCACCGCTTCCTGATCCTGTTCCCTGGCGGGGTCACCGGCGACGTCGGCGGCCAGGTGCTCGGCGGCACTGACGGCAGCCGCGGTCGCTGTGGTAACCGCCTGGCGGCGGGCAGCAGGGTCGCGCAACCGCTGCCGGTCAGCAGAATCGGTTGTACCGGCCTGACAGGTCGGGACCTGCCAGCGTCGTCGTAGCTGCGGCAGGCTCAGGTCCGCGGCCAGCCGTCCGCCGCTGTACCAAACCGATACTCCCTGACGGTCCCGGTCACCGGGCAGGGCCACCGCATAGCCGGTGATCTCATCGGGATGCTGGATGCTGTGCCGGCGGCGGACCAGCAGCCCGGCCTGATCCAACCGGGCGAAGAACGCGCTCTCATCGTCGGCGCCGGCGACCGCGGTCCGGACCGTCCGCAGCAGCCGCACCCGGGATGCCTCCTGCTGCCCGTTCCGAGCAGCCTTCTCCTGCTCGGGGCGGGACGCGGCCACGGGCGCGGTGTTATCCCGACTGGCGGTCACCCGCAGCCCGTAACGCCGTTCGATCTGCTGGCAGGCAGTCCGCAGCCGGGTGAAGTCGTTGTGGACCGAGGGGCGCCGGCCGTCCATCCGGGCCAGGGTCACCACCAGATGAACGTGATCGTCAGCATGGCGGACCGCCACCCACCGACAACCCGATGCATCGCCCGACCCGCTGGTGAACCCCATCCGGGTGACCACCTGTTCGGCAATCTGAGCCCACTCGGCGTCGCTCAGCCGCCGGTCTTCCGGCGCGCAGCGCAGCGAAGCGTGCCAGACCGGCCGGTCCACCGGCCGGCGCATCATCGTCACCGGCTGATTCAGCAGATCCGCCAGAACACCGAGATCCTCGGATCCAGCCACACCGACCAGAGCGGGATCAGTCCAAGCGGCGACCAGATGCGGATCCACATGCTCGTTGGCCTCCCCCGGGCCGAACAGGTACCGCAACAGCCCGAGAACCCGCTTACCCCGACTGATCTTCCCGATCATGATTGGATACGGCGGCCGATCTGCGTGGCGAGCATGTCAATCTGACGCACCACCCGGCTCGTCAGCTCCACCGCCGCCAACAACGCCGGCGGGGCCACCCCGGCAGTGTGGTACAGCGCGACCGCCTGATTGACGTTGCCGCCGACCCGGCGCACCAGCTCCGCCAGCCGCACCAGTTCCCGCATCTCCTCCCGTTCCACCGACCCCATCGGCAGCCGGGTGTTCCGAGCCACCGCGAGTCCAGCTTCGGCCAGGAACCCAGCCGGAGTCAGATCCGCCGCCCGCGCGGCCTCGACGATCTCGGCGTACTCGTCGTCATCAAACCGCAGATTGCATCGGTTGTGGCGAGCCGGACGCTGATGCTGCCGATGCCCAACCGGCCCCTGCCCACCCACACTGCACCCCGCTTCTGAGGTCGAGCGCGCCCGCTCAACCCCGCCGTCCGGCCGAATATGTCAGCTCTGATCCAAGCGGACACGGCCATCGAGACGCACATTTGGTTACCAAATGTATATC
>NZ_CAKJTM010000180.1:0-5597 GCF_917627345.1 Protofrankia sp. CiP3
GGGCCGCGCTGAGGGGCGCGCTGAGGGTCGTGTTGAGGGTCGTGTTGAGGGTCGTGTTGAGGGTCGTGTGGAGGGCCGTGTGGAGGGCCGTGTCGAGGGGCGTGTGGAGGGTCGTGTGGAGACGCTGCTTCAGCTGTTGACTCTCAAGTTCGGTCCGGTTCCCGGACCGGTGCTTGCCGCTGTGCGCGACGCTTCTGCTGATCAGCTTCAGGTCTGGACCGCTCGCGTCCTGACCGCTGACAGCCTCGGCCAGCTCCTCGACTGAAACGGAAGCCCATGCATGATCCTGTGAGGTGATCGTCGCACCCGCCGCCACGGATCGGGAAGCACGCTGGGAACTGGGTGTCACGGTGGCTGCGTGTACTGACTCCCGAGCCGTTCTGAAAAGCGACGGTAGACGCCTGCAATATCTCAGAGGGGTTTGATCTCGATCTGCGGGTCTATCAGCAGCTTTGTCTTCCAGCTTGCTGAGCCGGTTTTGCGCAGGTTCGAGGAGAATAATGGGATTTTTTGCCCAACCTGACGGGATGCGGACTGCCGTTTTTTGTCCTATGCGAGTCGTTGCGGTTGATGCCCCTCACCGCTGCCGGCTTCATCGGGTCCGCCAGCTGTCTGTCCGCCAGCTGTCCGTGCGCGCGTTGCCCGTTTGTCGCTGGTTCGACGGCAGCCGTGCATCTGTGCTGGTGAGACTGGCCCGCGGCGCGTCGGGGGACGCGCCGCGGAGGAGGAACGGATGAACCGTCTGGGTGTCGCCGTGGTTGCGGCCGGTGCCGTGGCCCTGTCAGTAATCGGCGGTGGGGCCGCGTCCGCTGACCCGTCCGGCCAAGGGCAGGGGCAGGGTCTTACAGCGCGTGATGACGCGTACTGGGTCAAGGCGGGCGGGGTTCTCACCGTGCGTGGCGAGGGAGTGCTGGGCAACGACACCGGGTGGCCGACGACGCTGGTCAGGCACACCCAACCAGCCCATGGGACTCTCACCCTGAAGCAGGACGGGTCGTTCAGCTACATCCCGGCCGCGGGTTTCACCGGGACGGACACGTTCACTTACTCGATCAGTGACGTGGTTTCGCTTTACAGCACGCACCTGCCGCCGATCGCGACGATCGGCGGTGTGAAGATCACCGGTGGTGGATACGGCTCGTCGCTGTACCCGGTGCCCGGCTCGCGGGACGAGTACTACGGCGTGACCGACCGCGGCCCGAACGTCGACGGGCCGAACGGGGTGAAGGTCGAGGCGCTGCCGGACTTCGACCCGGCGATCGGCCGGTTCCGGCTCGTCGACGGCAAGGCCGTCCTGGAAAGGAGCATCCCGTTGCGCGCGGCGGACGGATCGCCGTACACGGGCCGGGCGAACAGCCAGGCGAACACCGGCGAGACGATCGTCGACCTGAATGGGAACGTCCTCCCGCCCGATGCGTCCGGTTACGACTCCGAAGGGCTGGTAGCCCTGCCCGACGGCACCTTCTGGGTGTCGGACGAGTACGGGCCGTTCATCACCCACTTCGGCCGTGACGGCCGCGCGATCGAGCGGCTCTCACCGTTCGACGGGTCGCTGCCGGCGGAACTGGCGAACCGGGTGCCCAACAAGGGCATGGAAGGACTGACGGTCACCCCCGACGGACAGACGCTCGTAGGCGCGATGCAGCAGGCGCTGGCGCAACCCGATCTCACCGGCAAACCGGCCAACGTCACCACCCTGCGGATCGTGACGTACGGGCTGAGCACCCACGCCACGCACGAGTACCTCTACATGCTCGACGACCCGAAGCTGAACAGCGGTGCGGTCAGTGAGATCACCGCGCTGAGCGACACGACGTTCCTCGTCGACGAGCGTGACGGCCACCCCGAGCCGGGTGCCTACAAGAAGCTGTTCCGGATCGATCTGGCCGGCGCCACCGACGTCGGACCGGCAGCGACGCTGCCCGGCGCGGTGTACGACGCGGCAAGGGGCGGCCTGCTCGTTGGCCCCAACCGACGCACGATCGAGGCTTTCGCCGGGACGGCGACCACCACGGCCGCGACCGCGGCGCTGGCCTCCGCCGGGATCACCCCCGCTACCAAGAGCCTCGCCCTCGACCTCGGCGGTCTGTTGACCGGCCTTGACCCGACCGGTGGCTTTTTCGGGCATGACAAGATTGAGGGAGTTGCGGTTGCCGACGGCGGACGCACAATCATCGTCAGCAACGACAGCGACTTCGGGATCGACGGCGTCACGAACAGCGCCCCACCGTTCCAGCTGCACGCGAAGGTGCTGCCGAACGGGGCGCAGGACGACGGCGAGTTCCTCGCGATCGACACCACTCGACTGCCGGCGGTTGCCAGCACCGCCACGGTCACCGTGACGGTCGGCCCGGGAAGCCACCGTCACTGACGGCGCCTGATCCGTGTTCGAGGCCGGCCCGCGCGAACCTGGCGGGGCGGCCTCAAACACGACGCGAGGTGTGTGCCCCAGTCCCGCTCCTTGATCCACACCTCTATTGTCGGGCGCTCTCAGCCGATGATCGTTATCCGGGCGCCGGTACCGGTGAGGTAGAGGGGGCTGTCGGTGAAGCCCACGCGGTCCTCCTCGCCGACGTAGAGGTCGATGTGCTTGTCGCCGCCGAGACCTGGGGTGAACTCGTCGTGGATCGTCCATGTCGCAGCCTGCAGACGGGCGCAGGCCACCGGGTCGACCGCTGAGTGGTCCTCCTCGCTACCGCAGGTGGCAACGGTGAACCGGGCGCCCTGCGCGAGGACACCCGAGTCCGCCGCGGCCGTGCTGAAGGATTGCAGGCGCTGGCCGGTGGTGTCGGCGGGGACCGTGTCGAGCCAGTAGCCGGTGTCATACGACCAGTTCAGATAATTCCCAGCGTGATCGCCGCTGGTTATCCGGCCAGTGCCTTCGTCGTGCACGGCGGCGACGAAATCCGTGGGATACGCGCCGAGCGGGTCGTTGCCGTGTGCGCAGTCCTGACGCGGGCAGCCCGTCACCTGTCTGGGCTGGCCGTGGTGGAAGCTTTCGACCGCGGTGTAATAGACAGTGATCGTCCAGCCGTCGCTGGTCTGGCCGGTGGCATGCGGCGCGGCGCCTCCAGACGCGGTGTCTCCGGGCGCGGGTGCGGGTGCGCTGTGGGCGGTGGCCGGCGGTTTGGCTGGGTCGTGGAGGTCAGAGCGGCTGACCTGGCAGCCGGCCGTCAGGCACAGCAGGACGGCGAGGCCGAGCGGGCCGCCGATGCCCGCCGATACCCGACCGCCGACGTTGGGACGGGTTGACGGCCGGTCGCCGAAAGCGCGTTGACCGCCAGCATTATGTTGGCCGCCAAAGGAACGCCGACCGCTGAAAGTACGCTGACCGCCCAGAATGCGCTGGCCGCGCCAAGCGCGTTGGCGGCCGAAAACGCGCTGGCTGCCGAAAACATGAATTTTCATCATATTGCGTATTATTGCTGTCATCGACGTTCTGGTCACCCTTTCGCGGGGGACAGGACACCCATGGCCACCATGCCACGCGAATCGGTCGATGGGCGGCCGTAGCCGTGGCCACATCTGCGGCCGCGGCGAATGCGAGCGACCGTACCGCGTCATGCTTCGGCGTCCGTGACGCGGGCGGGCGGCATCGGTCCGGCGTCTCGGGGTCATACGGTGAACAGGCCGGAGCCCCCGGGGAGCTGGCGCGAGACCGCCGAGCCGCCCACGACCGCGGGCTTGCTCAGGTACCCCTGAGCCGGAAAAACCGTATCTACACTCAACCGGTATGACTGTCGTTCTGCCCAAGGGCGGGAACGTGCCGCTGCCGCCGGGGACAGGGCGGGTGCGCGTCGTGGTCGACTCCGCAGCCGGGCCGCTACTGGATGGCAGCGTACTGCTGCTCACGGCATCCGGTCGCGTCCGTGGCGACGCCGATTTCGTCTTCTACAACCAGCCGCGCTCCATCGACGGGTGCGTGGCCATCGAGGAGCGTTCCGCGCGGCAGGAGGCGGTCACCGTCGACCTGGCCCGGCTGCCTCCGGAGATCTCAACCGTTGTCGTCGCGGTGTCGACCGACGGCCAGCCGGTCGGCGCCGTGCGCGGCCTGCATGTCCGAGTCCACGACGCGCCTGGCGCCGGCGCTCTCCTCGCGCCCGGCCCGGAGATCGTCCGGTTCGAGGTCACGGACGCGGGTGCTGAGACGGCGTTCGTCCTGGGCGAGCTGTACCGGCGGTCCGGGCATTGGAAGTTCCGGGGGGTGGGCCAGGGCTGGACGTCGGGCCTGGCCGGGCTCGCCACGAACTACGGCATCACCGTCGACGCGCCGCCCTCCGTAGTGGACAGGCCACCGGCCCCGGCGGGGCCAGGACCGCTGCCGGGACCGGCCCCGGGGCGGCCGGCAGCCGCCGGCACCCGCAATCCGGTGTCCACGGCGAAGGCCGCCCGGCTGGAAAAGCAGCTCGCCGTGGCCGCGCCGGCCATGGTCGACCTGGTCAAGCGTGCCGGGGTTTCCCTTCGGAAGAAGGGCATGTCCGAGCACCGTGCCCGGGTTGCGCTCTGTCTGGACATCTCCCTGTCGATGAGCGCGCTGTACAGCCAGGGCAAGGTGCAGCGGCTGTGCGAGCGCATCCTGGCGCTCGCCGTCCAGTTCGATGATGACGGTTCCTGTGATGTGTTCACCTTCGGTGGGCGTGGCCACGACGAGGGCCCGCTCGATCTGCGTAACTACCAGGACTGGGTGGCCGGGCTCAGGCGTCACCGCAAGCTTGAGGGCGCCACCAACTACGCGAAGGCCATGGGGATGGTCCGGCAGCACTACTTTCCCGACTCCCGCGGGCGGCAACGTTCCCAGCCTCGCCCGGACCACCTGCCCGTCTACGTGATGTTCGTGACCGACGGGCAGGCCACCGACAAGCGGGCCGCCCGCGACCAGATCACCTGGGCGTCCTACGAGCCGATCTTCTGGCAGTTCATGGCGATAGGGCGGAGCAGCCGCAACGTCGGTGCTGGCGCCAGCACCGCGGCATCGCCGCGGCGTAGCGGTCTCGGTGGCCTTGTCGACCGCCTGCTTGAGAGCAACTTCAGCTTCCTGGAGGAGCTGGACGAGATGACCGGGCGATTCCTGGACAACGCGAACTTCTTCTCTGTTGCCGACCCGACGGCGATCGGTGATGACCAGCTCTTCGATCTGCTGATGTACGAGTACCCGCGGTGGCTCACCCAGGCACGCGCCCACGGCCTGGTCATCGGTACCTGACCGGTGACCAGGCCGGCGGGGCTCGAACGCCGCCGTCAGCGCTGGCGGAAGATACCGCCCCAGCGGGAGGGTCGTGGACCGGGCGAGGCCGCTGGGGACGGCCGTGGGCCGGGCCGGGCTACCTGGGGCGTGACAGGGTGCCAACCGGCGGGCAGGGGCAGCGGTGTGTCTTCCGGGATGTGCCGGATGGTCGGGTCGTAGCCGTCCAGCTCGCCAGGCTCGAACCGGACGTTTTTGATCACCCACCAGAAGGAGCCGTCCGGCTCACCGACTAGCTTGTACGAGCCGTCCGCCAGCAGGACCGCCCACCCGCTCTGGCCCCCGATCATAGTCACGATCTGTCGGCCGGTCGCGACGTCCCACAACCGGACCGTGCCGTCGTCACCCCCAGAGA
>NZ_CAKJTM010000181.1:0-5550 GCF_917627345.1 Protofrankia sp. CiP3
AGGGTTGTCGGACCGGACGGCGGCCGGCCCCAGATCGATTCCGCTGCGAAACGCGAATCGTTCGTGCTCCTCGGCATCATCCCGTTCTTCGGGTCGCTGCTGGTCTTGGCGGCCTGGATCGCGATCGCCATAACGATCAGTTCGGATCCGCAGGACCAAGGCATTCACGACCGCTTCGCCGGTGGCACCCGCGTACTACGCGGGTAACAGGGGAGCCGGTCTGCACCCAGCCGGCCAGACAGCGGCAGATCGACGCCGGCGCGTTCGGCTGGCCGACGGCATGCATCACAACTCCTGAAGGTTGGCGTCAACCGGTCGTAGCGACGCCCGCATCGTGCTGGAAGCAGGGGGTTCGGTAAGATGATCGCGATCGGGCAGGCTCCTTGTCTGCCCCACCAGCCGGATTCGAACCCCCTGCGTAGGGTCCCGCACGAGGCGGGCGTCGGGCGTCGCTTCCACCGCTTGATACCGCACCCCGCACGTTACGCCACACCGCCGACACCACCTCCGCGAGCGGACGTTGGACGTGCTACGCGCCATGCCAAAGCCCGGGGCGCCACGGTTCAGATCACGAAGCTTGTGCCGTCGAATCGGACGAGTGAGAACGATCCCCGCTCGAGGTATGTCGGTTTCTGCTCCTGGAGGACACGGATGGCGACTTCTTCTCCGAGGCGGAGTGACTGGACGTAGTCGGTGTACCAGTGCACACCGGCATGGTTGCGACCGATCGCGATGTTCGCCGCTACCTTGTTCAGTTCACCGCCCACGGTGAGCTGGTCGGCACCTGACCAGCTCACCAGTCCCGTGCCGGCGGCGTCGGGGATTCGAGGCGCGCCAAGTGGTGTGCCTGGCTTACCCGGTGAGCCCCCGATGCGCAGCTCAGCCATGGGAAAGGACTCGTCGAACCACGCCTTGAGTACCGTGACGCAGGCACCTGCCACGGTGGCGTGGCCCGCCCCGTAGGCGGGGTGCATCGGAGACCCTTCGGGGAACGCCATCGGCAGCAGTGCGCTGCCGGTCGCCGCCTGGATTGCTGCGACCGCAGCACTTTCCAACACGTCGGAGTGGATCGGATAGCTTCCGGGCGATGTGCGGCTGCGCTCGACCCAACCCCCGTACGCCTCGGGCCGCAACCGTCGGTGCACAAACCATTTCTGGTGCCATACGGCCTTCAACGCACGGGTGGCCACCTCGCAAACGAGCGAGAGGATATGCGGGCCACCGAAGGTGCCGAAACCGGCCTCGCGAGGCGAGTGCGTATAAGGATTACCGGGGTCGAACCGAGCGCCACCCCCCAGCAGAATCAGGCAGGCGTTGAGGTAAGCCTCGTACAGTGCGTCGAAGTGAACGTAGGTCGCGAGGTCCCGGCCGTTGCGGATATACCGCTTGGTGCTGTCGAAATGGTCGGTGCCGGAGGTGTCCTCGCCGTTTTGCACGTCCAGCCAGGCGCCCCACGTCGTGAGGTAGTCCGCACCTGAGGCAGCGGTGGTCTGGCGCTGGGGGTATGACAAGGTCCCGAACGGGACGTCGAGGAGCAGGAACTGCGACAGGTAGGGGCCCACAAGCTCGCCCGGAGTCTCACCCCGAAACAGTGTGTCGACCGTCACCTGGCCACCCGCCGGATCCCGCGGGCCACGGAAGTCGGCCAACACGTTCAGGTCGCTGACCGCCGCTGCCGCCGTCGCGTCGGTCGCGTAGTCCGTGAAGGCGACGTCACGCAGCCTGGCCATCCAATACAGTTCGACGGCCTCACCAGCCGCCTGCGCACTCGACAGCACCGGCGCCGGGGGGATGGTCAGGGCCCGGCAGTCGGGACCCTCCAGATCGAACGCGAGCCCCGCCCGCGGATTGACAAACGCTCGCTGCTTCGTCACCCCGGCGACTGGCGGCAGCCCGGCGATGCGGTCGATGTCCTCCGAGAGGAGCGCGTCGACGAGGAGTCGGTAGTGCGCGGGGTTGGCGACCTCACCCGTCACAGAATCATGTTCCAGCCCCTTGGTGAAGTTACCTAGACCGTTTGGGTAGAGCACCTCGTCGGAGTTGGAGATCTGGTCTGGATGTTGCCGATCAGCCGCGAACTGCGCCGCACCTGTGCGTAGCGCCAGCGCCTCGGCACGGCTTTGATGTGGACTCGGGCTCACGAGTGCTCCTTCAGATGGGGATCGGCCCGATTCTCCGGCTTCTGCCAGCAGGGGGGCCGAAGTCAAGGCCAAACTTGGTGTTTCCGGTCGCGATGACAGCCACGGTGCTTCCGTTCTCGACCACCGCCCATCGATCATAAGCCTGCCAGAAGATCCGTGAGGGCGGCGGAAGAAGGTTGCGGAGCTGGTGGAATTTTCTCGACCGACGGCCGAAAAACCGGGTCGCTGACCCCACCCCCTCCACAAACATCCGTTCGTGTTAACCATAGCGCCAGGGCATGGGGCATGGGGCATGGGTGCAGCGGTACGGCGTTCAGTTCGTTGACCAGCGTCGGATCATCAGCCTCGAAAATTCACGCCGAAATATAAGATCGTCTAGATCTTGTCAGATACCGTTTTCGATATTCGTTTCGGGGTCCGGGCACGACGAAGGCCCGTTCCGCACGGGTGGGCGCCGGGTCCCACGACCCCGGTGGGCGCTCCTTCCTTTCTCGTCGGGACGGGTGGGGACGGCCTCAGGTCGGCGCCGGCAGAGCGGAGATCCTCGCGAACGCGGCGCGCAGGTCGTGCGCCCACGGCCACGTCTCGGGTATCCGCAGCCGGCGCCTGCGCTGCCCGCGCACGATCCGCCTGGCGGTGTGCAGCAGCCTGGAGCGGAGGGTCTTCGGCTCCGCTCTCGCCAGCTCGCCGTCCAGGGCGAGCAGGGCGAACCAGGCCAGGAGGTCGCAGGCCAGCGCGACCACGACGCACCACACACTGTTGATCTCGAACTTCTTCGACGGCAGCCGGCGCAGGCCCGTCGCCTTCGCGCAGCGGATCCTCGACGCGACCCGGGCCTGCAGCCGGTGCGAAGCCTCGAGGATCTGCAGGTTACGGCCGGTCATGTCGGTGGCGGTGAGCGGGAACCGGCGGCCCTCGCACTGCTCGAACAGCGACAGCTGCGCGCCGGGGTGCGGCTTCTCCCTGCGGGCGACCACCCGCATATCGGCGGGCCACTTCTTCACCGTGTCGCCGGTCGGGTCGGTGCGGTACACGCCGGTCAGCTCGGCGACCTCGGCGTCCTCCCGCGGCTCGCCCTCGGCGTCGAGCGCGGCACACCACGCCGTCTCCGGGATGAGGCCGATCGCCGTGCGCGCCCGCTCGTCGAGGTCGAAGCCGACCGCGGAGCGGACCTCCATGCCGGGGTTCTCGGCGTTCAGCTTCGCGATGGCGTCGACGAGGGCGTGGGTGGAGCCGGCGCCGTCCACCGTGACCAGGATCTTCGTCCGGAACGGGGCGGGGATCTGCGCGATCGCGGCCTTCAGCACCTCGACCTGGTCGGCCGCGGTGTTCGACCCGGCGTTACCCGGCCGCACCTTCACGGCGAGCAGCTCCCCGGTGGTGTCACACCAGGCGGTGAGCGGATGGTGACCAAAAGTCTTCGTGACGGTCGGGGCCGCCGTCTCCTTCTCGGAATGGGCGATCACGATGGTGGCGTCCAGCCGGATCACGACCCAGTCGCCGAGGGTGGTCCCGGCCACCGTGCACGGCGGGATCCGCCCGTGCCGCGCCACGATCTGCCCCCACACGTGTGCCCGGACCGCCGCTCTCGCCGCGGCCAGCCCCTCCAACCGGCCGGAAGCCTCCGTCAGTACCCGCCACGCGGTGGGGACCGAGGCCACCGAGGCGAACAGCTCCTCCTGGTCGCCGAGCGTGCCGATGTCCGTAATCCTTGTGCCGCCGTCGGCGATCATCGCCGCGACGTCGGCGAGGACCCGGCCCCGGTCGTGCATCGGCAGGGACCGGCTCCCCTCCATCGCCGTCGACAGCCGGCCGGTCAGCCCGACCCGGTCGCCGGTCATCCGCAGGACCGCGGTGCCGACGTGGGAGACCACATCCCTGCCACCGACCTCGACGACGAGATCTTTCGACCACCCCGTAGCATCCACCGGGAAAGCGTCCCCCGACTCTGGTCGCGACACGGACTTAGACACCCGTATCTTCCCAGGTCAGGGGCACTTTCCCGTCACCGGAATACCCCTTCCATGAAGGTCATGGATCTACGGTATGAAAGGCCGAGGCTGGCTACCAGTTCATCCCACCCGGCCGCCGTGACCACACCACCCCGACCGCCGTACTCGATCTCTACGGCTTCCCCTGACAAAACCGGTCAGACCGCGAACACGCCGGACTCCGTTGGCAAACTCTTTGCGTTCATATTGCTACGAACTGCAATTGATCAAAATTGGGGTTCCCGGGCGTTCAGGCCGTCGTGGCGTCGAACTTGCGTCACCGAGCGTCGATAGATCGCCGATTTTCGTCACGATCTGCAAAAGCGGAGCCGCGCCCGCGTGGTCTCGCGGGCCATGAGGAGATCGAAGTCGCCGTGCCGGGCTCTCCGGCGCCGGCGGCGGGGCCGAAGGTCCGTGGGAGGCGTTCCGGCGGGGGGCGGGGACCGGCGTCCGCCCGCCGCCGACGGGGTGGGCGGCCTCGGAGAGGACGCGGCGACCCCGCAGTCTCAACTCTCTGCGTTCACATGTCGACACAGGATGATGAGACGGGACGGGTTGCGCCCGGGTGCGGGCGTGCCGCCGCGCCCGTGCCCGTCGGCGACGCGGGCGGCGTTGATCGCGCAGGCGGTCAGCACGTGCTGGACGTGGGTCTTGGTGTGGCCTCGGTAGCGGCAGCGGCGCACTCCATAGCCGCGGACGGCCTCGGAGATCGTGCCCTCCACCCCGGCCCGCGGGTTGTAGCGGCGTCGCCAGTCGGCGGTCTGCTGCTCGGCGCGCAACCGGGTCTGCAGCTCGTGGACCTCCCGGGGCGGCAGGGTGATTGTGCGGCCGGTGCGGCTGGTGCGGCTGGTGCGGCTGGTGGTGCAGTCGGGGCGCAGCGGGCAGGCGGCGCAGTCTTTACGTGGAGAACACGATCGCGACCCCGACCCGGTCGCCGTCGGCGGTCGTGTCCGACCAGGTGGCGCTGGTCCTGCCGGCCGGACAGACGGCGGTGCGGGCGTCCCCGTCGACGGCGAACGCCGACCGGTCGAAGCCCCTGCCGGCCCTGGCCTGCGGGCTCGAGTCGACGGCGACCGGGCCGACCAGGGCGATCCCCTCGGTGGCGGCCCGCCCGACGGCCTCCACGGTGGCGTACCCGCCGTCGACCAAGTGCTCGCCGGGCGTGAGCCCGCGGCCGGCCATCCCGGCGTGCACCAGCTCGAGGGCCTCGCAGTCGGGCAGGGTGGCCGCGGTGGTCTCCCCATGGGCGATCAGGTGGGGCAGGTCGGCGGGGCAGGTCTCGCTCAGGTGCACCGTGTATCCCGACCACTCGGTGGACCGCGTGACGCTGAACCGGGCGTCGGCGTCGGAGGGGGATGCGCACCGGTCCGCGGCCGGGGCCAGCTCGGCGGCGGACCGCCACGTCCCCGTGCCGCCGG
>NZ_CAKJTM010000182.1:0-5492 GCF_917627345.1 Protofrankia sp. CiP3
TGCCCCGCCGGAGAGCGGCGCCGGGCTGGCTGCCGGGCCGGCCGCGGGCGCGGCCGACAGCTCGCGCCGCCGGCGGTAGGCCGACAGCCGGTTGTGCGCGGAATCGTCGCAGTACGCGGGTGGCCGGCCGGGCCCGACCGGAGCACTCGGCGGACGCGTGCACCCCGGGTACGCGCATGTCACCGGATCGGCCTGGTTGACTGCTGTGCCCTCGGTCATGCTTGTGCTCACCGTCCCTCCGTTCCAGATTCTGTATTCCGCGGGCCGCCGTCGAACACGACAAGGATGCACGCATGAGCAAGACGCCTGAACGAGCGGCCACCGGGGTCGCGTTGTTCGACCTGGACGGTGTGCTGGTGCGTGGTGACACCTTCACCCGGCTGCTGCGCCGGCACCTGTCGCGGTCCCGATGGCGCGCGGCCCTGGTCATGCCGGTGACGCCCCTGCTGGCGGTACGCCCGCTGCGCGCGATCGCGGTACGGATGATAATGCGGCTGGCGTTGCTGGGCTTCGACGCCGCCCGGTTCCGTGCGCGAGCCGAGGCGTTCGGCCGGGAGCTCCCGGCCGAACGGGATGTGGTGATACCCGAGGGCATCGCCACACTGCGCCGCCACGTCGAAGCGGGCGATCGGGTAGTGATCGTGACAGCATGTGAACGAGAACTCGCCCGTACGCTCCTCGACACGCTGGGCCTGGGCGAGGTGGAACTGATTTCCTCGCAGCTGGTCTGGGGCCGATTCGGTGTTACTCGGGGCAGCCTGCACAACCACGGAGCGCGTAAACCGCGTCAGCTCGCCGCCCACGGGATCGAGCCACCCTGGGAGCACGCCTACAGCGACTCGCTGGCGGACCTGCCCATGCTGGCCGCCGCCAACCATGCGGTGCTGGTCAATCCTGACGGGAGGCTCGCGCTACGCGCACAGCACGCGCTGGGCGGGCGCCTGCGGATCGTCCACTGGTGAGGCCCACTCGCTCACGATAGCGTGAGAACGCCAGCCCGCTGAGAGGCTCCGGCGGCAGGGCGTCCGATGCGGTTGCCAACACGGCCGGGCGATCCGCGACCCGGTCCACGAGCAGCCTGCAAGGTCCTGTTCGCCCAGCCCGGCATCTGTCGACGCCCGGTTGCCGGCCCGGCTGCCCGACCAGCGCGGGTGCGTAGTGTCATCTTCCACATCCTTTGGCGAATGGTGGACTCTCACTATACAGAGGAAGTCACAGAGGGTTACTGTCACGCTCCGTGATTGATAAGTTGCGCGCCATGCGGCGCACAGGTATCGGCGGCCGAACCGCCAGCCGGGTACGCGTAAGGAGGCAGTCGTCGTCACGGTCCGCGGTGGCGGCCGTTCGTGCCAGGCAGCGGATGTGCGTCAGAGCGGTGGTCGGGAGCGCGCTCGTGCTTGCTCTCGGGCCTGCCGCGATCGGGCCCGCGACCGCGGCCGGGCCCACCGCGGCCGGTGGCACGGGTGCGACGGGAGAACGATCATCTTACTGGAACGACGCCGCCGGCCAGGAGTTCCACCCGACCGGTCGGGTGCGCACCTATTACATCGGTGCTGACGAGGTGGTCTGGAACTACGCCCCCGAGGGACGCGATGTCATCACCGGCCAGGCATTCGACCCGATAGCAAGGACATACGTCCAGTCCGGGCCCGGCCGGATCGGGACGAGTTACCTCAAGTGTCTCTACCGTGGTTACACCGACGCCAGCTTCAGCGGTCTGGCGCCACGCCCCCCGCAGGATGCGTATCTGGGCTTCCTGGGCCCGGTGATCCGCGCCGAGGTCGGCGACACCATCAAAGTCGTGTTCCGCAACGCCTGCCGGATTTCTGACAGCGTGCACCCGCACGGCGTCTTCTACACCAAGGCGAACGAGGGCACGCCGTATGCGGACAACACCTCCGGGGTGGACAAGCTCGACGACGCTGTACCCACCGGAGGCACGCACACGTACACCTGGCTGGTGCCCGATCGAGCGGGTCCGGGCCCGCACGACGGCAGCTCGGTCATGTGGATGTACCACTCCCATACCAACGAGGTCACCGACACCTACGCCGGGCTCACCGGCCCAATGGTTGTCACCGGAAAAGGGAAGGCGCGGCCAGACGGTAGCCCCGTCGACGTCGACCGCGAGATTTTCGCGCTGTTCTCGATCGTCAACGAGAATTGGAGCCCGTATCTTCAGGAGAACCTCCGCCGTTTTGCCAAGCCGCCGTACCCGGCACCGAACGATGCTGATTTCGAGCGTTCCAACATGCGGCATGCCATCAACGGCTACGTCTTTGGCAACGAGCCAATGATCACTATGAAAAAAGGTTCGCACGTCCGGTGGTACCTGATGAGCATGGGCGGCGAGGCGGATATGCACACGCCGCACTGGCACGGTAACGACGCGATCGTGGGCGGTATGCGTATGGACACCGTTCCGCTGCTCCCCGGCACCATGGCCGTGGCCGACATGGTGCCTGACGACGTCGGCATCTGGCTTTTCCACTGCCATGTGAACGAGCACATCACCGCCGGCATGCTGACTCGCTACCAGGTTGTGTCCGACACCGACAGCGGTACTGCCGGCGCCGCAGCCATATCCGCGCCAGGGCTGTCGGCTACAACGATGCCGGTACCCAAGGGCGCCGTCTCCGCGGGCGAAGGCGGGATAGCTGTTCCCCCGTCGTCCGTCCCCACCGCGTCCGCGATCATCGCGTTCGTGGTGGCGATCGGCGCCCGCAGGACCGTGCGCCGTCGCCGTCGTCGCGCCATGAGCTGAAACCGCGCCGTTCATCGCGGTCCAGGCCGGTAGCTCCTGCCGTACAACAGGTCTGGACCGCGATATGGCGAGAACCGCCAGCCGCCCAGAAAGCGGCTCCCGCTCACGGAGAGCCCAGGATCATCAGCGTTCGGACAGCCATATTGCCGACACCATACACGGCGCTGTTGATGCGCAGGATCCCCGCGGCATCGTACGGCGGAAGAACAACCGTCGGCGAACAGCCACGCAGCCGGCCCGCCTGCCCACCTACCGCGCGGGGCAGTTTTTTTGGATGGGTGGCGGCCCCGGCACAATTGCACCGGCCGGCCAGGGCCAGCTATGGATAAGCGCGGGTGCGCGCACGTTACCGGCAGTCGTGACGGTTAGCAACATCGGCTGTGGACTGTGTGCCTCTTCACGGAGCCTTGCCTGCCGGGCGGTCATTGCACGTATGGTCCTCGCCGTGCCTTCGAGGGGAAGGCGCGCATCGGATGGCACGCCGAGTCCTGCCCCCGTCCGATGACAACCAATACGGTGGCAGGAACGGGGGAACCATTTCCGGACGTCGAAGCCAGGCGTTCTCGGGGTGAAGCCGCATAGCGCGGCCGGGCAGTCCCAGCCCGAATCCGACAGCTCACCTCGCAGGCGTGGGGAAGGACATCAACACAACATGTCCAATGTACGTTCTGGCGCTCGTGGAATCAGTCGAATCAAGGCGCGTGCTCGGGTACTGATCGCGGTACCGGCACTCGTCGCCGCCATCGGCGGCGGCAGCGTCGCGCTGTCCCAGCCGGCGAGTGCGGCACCGTCCAACGACGGCGTGCTGGCCGCCATCGCACGATGTGAATCCGGCGGCAACCCGAAGGTTGTCAACTCGATCGGCGCCGGCGGGCTGTTCCAGTTCCTGCCTGGCACGTGGCACGCTGTCGGTGGCTCTGGCCTGCCGCAGAACGCCAGTGTGTCCGAACAGTGGATGCGTGCGCGGATCCTCTACGCGCAGCAGGGCACGAGCCCCTGGTACGCGTCGAAGCACTGCTGGGCCGGAAAGGCCTAGCGACCGGGCGGCGAGGCTCCCTCGGGCCGTCCACGGTGTCTGTCAGATCCGCCAGCGCTGTGTATCAGCTATGGCCTCAGGTATCTCGACAGAGTGGCCAGCCCGGGTTCACCGGGAGGCTCTCGCGGAGCCGTGGGAGAGACCGGCCGCGGCCGGTCTCTCCCACGCGGCCGCCTGCTTCGGGCTCTCGGGCCGGGCGGGCGTACCCGCACAATCGATCTTCCGGCCGGGGAATCGGGCGCGCCGCGGCGGTCTGTGGTAAACCCGGAAAAACGGCCCCGTCGGCGTGCCGTCGTTTCTTGTCCGGGCCAGTTTTTCGTTCGCGCCGGCTCCCCGAGGGGCTGCTCGACTTCAGGCGAGCGGCGTAATACCGTACCGTGCGCGAGCGGCGCCTCGTCAGGGGTTTTTTCGATCCGCGCGCTGGGCTCTCGAGAAACCTGGTGAATGAGCGATGACAGCGAAGAACGACGTCCGTCGAGCCTTGGTGACCGGTGCTGGAAGCGGAATGGGGCAGCTCCTCGCCCTCCGGCTGGTGCGGCAGGGCACAGACGTCATCGCGGTTGATCGGGACGAAGCCGGTCTGAAGGTCCTCCACGACGCTGGGCCCGGAAAGGTGACGACGTACACCATCGATGTCACCGATGCGGACGCCATGGCCGACGTCGTGACCTCGCAGCACCACACCCTGCTCGTGACGGCCGCCGGGATCGGGTACACAGGCAAGATCGCTGAGACTCCGGCTGCGGTGCACGCGAAGATCATGGCGGTGAACTACCAGGGCACAGTCAACGCGGTGACGGCCGCGCTGCCCGGCTATCTCGCGCGGGGATCGGGCCGGCTCGTCCTTTTCTCATCGATTCTCGGCTGGTTGCCGGTGCCGCAACACGGTCCCTACGGCGCGACAAAGTCGGCGTTGGTCATTTACGCTCAGACGTTGCGGCATGAACTTCGCGGGACCGGTGTGCGGGTGAGCTGTGTCTGTCCACCGGCGGTGGCAACCCCGATGCTCGACGACATGCCCGCGGCCAGAGCAGTCTCGCAGCGCACTATGATGACACCGGCCGCTGCCGTCGACGCGATCGAACGCGGCCTCGACAGAGGGCGTTTCTGGATCTTCCCAGGTATCGCGCGGCCGGTGGCGATCGGCCAGCGGCTGTTCCCCGAGCTGCTGCGGGTGGCCATTGGCAGCCTGCTGAACAGATAGCCATACCGGCCGCTCAGAGCGCCCGGGACCAGGGCATGTAAGGAAAAATAAGATCTTCATCTTGTGGCACCTATCCTGACCTGCGGTGCTGCTGTTTTCGCAGGTCAGTAACGGGTTGCTCGTTAGCGGCGGCATTATTGTGGGGGCGGTGTTCCCTGATGCGCGTCCAACGCCAGGACCCGAGGGGGAGCCCAGCGCGAGAGCTCCGCTCACGCGGATCTGGGCAGCGGCTGCCCGTAGGTGGGCCCTATCGAAATCCTGTCACCAGGTAGACATAGTGCACCCTTTTTGGCGTCATGTGCTAAAAGTCGGTATTGATAGTGCGGCAGCTGGCTGAGGCGGGACCCCTTGGGAGGGACTACTGTGAGCGGAGCGGCGAACCGGGAACTCGGAAAGTTCTTGAGGAATCGTCGAGAAAGTCGGAGCCCCAATCAAATGGGCATCGCGCCGCGGGGGCGCCGGAGAACCCCGGGGTTAGGACTCGCGCA
>NZ_CAKJTM010000183.1:0-2837 GCF_917627345.1 Protofrankia sp. CiP3
CAGAGCTGAATGGCAGGCCTCGTGAGACGTTGGGCTGGCGCAAGCCGGTAGAAGTGTTCAACGATCTACTGGAAAGGCATGTGTCGCCTTGACCGCTTGATTCCACCGAGCCTTTTAGAAAGTGGCGGAAAGAGCAATCAGGCCGCTGCGCCGCACCAGCGCGATATCGATGATCTCCGGAAACATGTCCAGCACGGCCATCGGTTCGCACCCACCGCGACCGCCGTCGCCGGCTTCGCCCCACCATTCGTCGAGGCGGTCCAACGCGGCGGCCCGCTCGTTCGGTGCCAACGAACAGGCGGCCCGCCAGCCCTCCGCGGAGCGTGCCACCTCGGCCGCGGATGCCAGAGCGTTGCCCACCACGCCGGGCAGTGAACCCATCCGGGCCGGACCGAGTGCGTGAAGCAGCCCCGCAACCGGCGATCCCCTGCGTAACCCTTCCACTCGCGCCAAGGCGCTGTCGTTGCCCAGCGCACCGCCGATTTTCACGAAGACGCAGTCATCGACCACCGCGATGTGTCCGAGCCGGTCCAGGTTCCCTGCCGGCGTGTCAGGCAGGTGCGCCTGCGCCGGTATGACGTGGTTGAAGGTCCTGACCCACTCCCGGTAGCAGGTGTCTATCTCAGTATCGGCAGCGAGCCGGCGAAGTTCGGCCCGGACGGAATGGAGGTAGGCTTCGTCGGCGTCGGCCCGCAGGGCGCCCAGACACCAGTAGCCGGTGGAACTCAGGGCACGCCTCCCGCTTCGGTTTGACCCGGTGTGGCGGGCTGAGTGTGGAGGAGCCACCGGTGATCGTTGCGGGCTGTGTGGGCCCTCGAAGATCAGCCACTGACCGCGTGCCTCAGCGTAGACCCTGACAGCCGGCGGGACGCGTTCGAGAGGCCCCCACCGCGTGACCCGCCAGCCGGTCAGCGCTGTGCCCCCGCACGGACCTACTTGCCGTCATGCGTACCGTGGTGTGACGGCTGTGGGTCCGGGGATCGCATGTTCGTGACCATGACGGGTGATCCGAACCAGCGGGTGAGCGCGTCGTCCAGCCCAAGGCTGGTGCCATCTCCTACCCAGGCGGCGTGGCCGTCGGGGCGGATCAGCACCGCGCTGGGGGCAGTGACCGTTCCGAGCACGGGAAGCTCCCACTCACCGTCGTAGGTTGCGTCGGTGAGCCGCACTCGATCGGCCCACGGTGTGATGTCGATGCTGCCGCGGCCGCCAAAGTTGATCAGTATCGGCCTGCCGGCATGGAGCAGCGCGTGGGTCCGCAGTGGCCCGGTCGCGGTGATGAGGTCGAAGTCGGGCATGCGGCGCCCGAGCAGCGGATGGTCATCGCCGAGGTCGTATCGCACGTCAAGGCCGTGGATGAGCGCGGCGACGCGTACGCGCGCCTCGTTGATGGTGAACAGGTCAGCGGTGAGGTCGCGCAGCGCGCATACCCGTTCGTCCTGCCGCTGCGTGGCACTCTGCGCCATCGTGTGCCGCAGCGCGCAGGCGTCTGCGGGGTGCCGCTCGGTGTGGTATGTGTCGAGCAGCGAGTCGGGTGACACGCCTTTGACCACCTGAGCGAGCTTCCATCCGAGGTTCACCGCGTCCTGGACTCCGAGGCCGATGCCCTGCCCGCCGGCGGGCGAGTGGATATGCGCGGCGTCGCCCGCGAGCAGCACACGCCGGTCGCGGTACGCCGCGGCTTGCCGGGTCGCGTCGGTGAAGCGCGAGAGCCAGGTCGGGGTGTGGACACCGAAATCGGTGCGGTAGACGTGGGTGAGCGCCGTGCGGAGGTCGTCGAGCGTGGGTTTGGTGGCGGGGCCGACGCGCTCCTCGGTCACCATGACCCGCACCGGCCCTTCGTCGGCGTAGACCACCTCGCCGTCGCGGATCTCGTAGTCCACCCTGCCCAGGGAATGGACGCCGACAGCATCGAGACGTGTGCCCCATTCCGGTTCCTCGCTCAGCCGCACCTCGGCGATCAGGTGGCTGCGCGTCGCGTCCCAGCCCTCGAACGCGATGCCGGCCGCCCGGCGGATCACGCTGCGTCCCCCGTCCGCGCCGACGAGGTACGCGGCGCGGATCGTCTCGCCGGAGCCGAGGCGGACCTCGACGCCACCCTCGTCCTGCACGAACCCGATGACCTCATGACCGCGATGGATGAGCACGCCGAGTTCGTCGAGCCAGCCGGCCATGATCCGCTCGATGTGGTTCTGCCACAGCCCCAGTCCGTACGGATGCCGGGTGGGGAAATCGCTGATGTCCAGCACCATGGCGCCGAACCGCGCCGTCTGCGCGACCTGCCCCTCGTCCAGAAAGCGGCCGGCGATGCCACGCTGGTCGAGGATCTCGATCGTGCGGGAGTGGAACCCGCCCGCCCGTGAGCCGGCGAGTTCCGGCGTCGGGCGCCGCTCGACAATCGCAACGTCTACACCCGCCAGCGCCAGTTCCCCGGCCAGCATCATCCCCGTCGGCCCGCCGCCGACGATTACCACCGCGTACTCCCGCACGTCGCTGCTCCTCGCCTGTCGTTCTGACAACGGGGAGCGATTCTGCGGCACCACCGGGGCCTTGCCGCAAGACCCCCGATGCGCTATAGCTTGAAAGTGGCGAGGGAGACCGACCTGCCTGCCTACCTCGAAGGCCGCCTCGCCGACAGCTCGTGGCTGGAGCCGTATGGCCCGCCTGATGCCAACATCGACGGCCACAACGTCCCGTCGGCCACTGAGCCCGTCAAACCGGCCCCCACGGGCAGCCGACAGGCCCTCCCTGGCAACCCGAACCTGGTGAGCCAGTTCCGCTCGACGTCGCCACACAGAACCAAATATCACTCTTAGTGGTCGGCGCCGGAAGTTCAT
>NZ_CAKJTM010000183.1:3433-4832 GCF_917627345.1 Protofrankia sp. CiP3
CGGCTCTGACGCGGGACGGTTCGACTCTGCCCCGCCTCACTACCGCCAGAAATCGGACTGAACCATCGCAAAAATGAACGAGATGCTCTCTTAGTCCATGTTCGTGCAAGGAGATCATGGTGCCCACGCGGCACGGTGGCGGGGTGACGACGAACGAACTTCAGCGGGCTCGGGGTAGCGGCCGGGACAGGGCGGCGAGGGTCACCCAATCCGCCGGTTGCAGCATCGGACGGTTCGCGTGCCGTCGTAACACTGCCAGCGGATGTCGCAGGATCAGGATGAGGAGCTCCGCGTCTTTCGCGGTGTCGCCGTGCACGCTGAGCAACATCAGTCCGAAAGTATTGCGTGTCAGGGCGCAGAGCAGCGACCACACCATGACCATGCAGCCTGCCCGACACGGGCCCTGCCCGGCGAGCAAACACGCAGGTCACCGCTCGAACCGGGGTTCTGGAACCCCACAGCCGGATACGAGGGAGAAGCAAGCAGGTCAAAAATCAAGCTGAAAGCCTGCTAATGATCTTAAATTTGTTTACGCTTAGTCAAAGTTGATCTCTTTCACAAAAGATCGAAGAAAGAGAAGGTGGATTCAATGGTTGTAGCGACACTCCGATAGGATTATTATCGGTAGCATCGAGAGAATGGATGGTGGATGGGTCGACGCGAGACGTTGGCATTCGAGGAGCGGGAGACCATCTCGCGGGAGTTGAGCCAGAGTCGCTCGGCGCGGTTCATCGGGAAGTTTCAACTCATGAAGCGGTAGCTTGTACGGCAACACCGGTCGCTGACATCGTCAAAAACTCCGGTGGAGGGATATGGAGATGGGTGCAGATTATTTGCAGGGAGATCGCCATCGACAAGAAGGGTGTTCTGTCCGTATTTGAGGCTATTTTTAGATCTTCATCCAAGAGCTGATCATGGAATTAGGTGTCGAGGTGACAGCTATACCGCCAGTCGAGATTCAATCTTCATGATCCTCTAGTTGGCTAGGTCGGCCAAAGCCGTGAAAATCGGGTCAAGTTGACGTATCGTGACGGGTGCCTGCTCCACAGCGCACCTGACCAGCAGTTTCGACATTAAGCCTTGGTCATCATTGCTAGGCGTAGCGGGTGGCGGTGGTCGGCCGGCTGACCACAAGTCCCTGCGTGAGCCTGCGCTGGAACCGGAGCCGGTAGCGAACATGCCTTGTCGGGCTGGGGTGAAGCCCCGATAGCTGTGAGGGGTGCGCCGACCCGCGCTTTGCCCTCTTTATTTCATATTCTCTTTTAGAGGTGGTGGCATATCTGCTATATTCGGCTTCTCAGCCGGAAAAGATCTCCCTCCAAAGGAACTGCACTCTATGGAGATAAGGGCTGTCAAGATCGCGTCGATGGCAGATTCCGCCGTTTCGCTAAATAGCTGA
>NZ_CAKJTM010000183.1:5117-6266 GCF_917627345.1 Protofrankia sp. CiP3
CTGAAACTGATGCGAAGAGGGTTATTCAGAACTCCCCAATAAAGATCGATTGCAGTGTCCTGATCTGGGACGATACATGATATAGATCGCTTGTACTGGCAGTTCTGAATAAGCCCCGAAGGGGAAACGATATGCGCACGGTTCTTGTCGCAGGCGTCGGGCTGATCGGTACCTCGGTAGCCTTGGCCCTTCGTTCCCAGGGCATCGAGGTCTATCTGTCTGATCCTGACCCGAAGACACTCCGTACCGCAGTATCCCTTGGCGCGGGTCGGGCAGATCAACCGAGTGAACGGGTGGACCTTGCCGTACTAGCGGTACCCCCTGAACAGGTGGCTGGGCTTCTCGCACAGTTACAGAAGCAAGAAACGGCCATAGCATACAGCGACGTCGCGAGTGTCAAACTACAACTGCAGAATGCTGTCTTGCTTCTAGGCTGTGACCTGTCAAGCTACGTGGGCGGTCATCCTCTGGCAGGACGTGAGCGGTCGGGTCCTCTGGCTGCTCGGGCGGATTTGTTCCGTGGACGGCCCTGGGTGCTCACGCCCACCAACGATACTCAGCCTGTGGTACTTGACCAGGTATTGGAACTGGTGGCGCTGTGCGGTGCCATCCCCACCGTTGCCGACGCCGCTGTTCATGATCGTGCGGTTGCATTGATCTCCCATATGCCCCACATGATGTCCTCGTTGGTCGCGAGCCGGCTGGCCGAAGCAGATCCTTTCTCACTTCGCCTCGCTGGCACGGGGGCACGAGACATGACGAGGATCGCAGCCGGAGACGTCGACCTGTGGACGGAAATCTTAACTGCTAACGCCGCTGCCATCGCTGAGGTAATGGAGCAAGTGAACATAGAGTTAAGTATCGCCATCAAGGCGATGCGGGCACTTGCCGGAGGAGGTCAGAACAAACGTGCTTACGGATTGCGGGAACTGCGCCGACTGCTGCAGCGTGGTGTACGTGGGCAGGCGCAGATTTCACGTCAGACAGCGGCACATTACTGAGCAAAGAAGTAGCGACGGGCGGTATCAAATGGTAGAGGCGACATCCGACGCCCGCCTCGCGCTGGGACCCTAAACAAGGGGCTCGAATCGGGCCGGTGGAGCAGGCGAGGAGCCTGCCCGATCGCGATCAGCTTACCGAACCCCCCTG
>NZ_CAKJTM010000184.1:0-5305 GCF_917627345.1 Protofrankia sp. CiP3
GGGGTTATCCATGTCGGATAACCCCCCCCTTTTGTTGTGGGGGGCGGTTTGTCGTAGGCCCGGCGAGAGGCCGCTGACGTCGCTAACGCGGTGAGGTGCGTGCCCCAGCCCCGCGACGCGGCGTCCCTATTGCCGGGCGCTCTTGGCGGAGAGACGGCGCCGGGGCTGCCGATCTGCTTCCGCTCCGATCGCGGCCACCGGAGCGACCGGGGCTACCGGACCGTTTCGCCGGCCTTGGGCGCCGCTGCCTCCGAAACCGGCGGTGGAAGCGTGGCTGACAGTAATCCTCGCTACCCGCGAGGCGGGCGAGACGTTGCTCGTGGCGCTGCCTGCGGCAGCACGACTGTCATGCCCACCCGCGTCACCCGCGGACGTGGCGGACTCGAGCCGACGAGCGACGGACATGGCGTGATTGATCGGAATGGAGTACCCGGCCCGCATGCCGGCCGGCAGATACTCGTTGAACATCGTCGCGGCCGTGTCCATACCGATGACCTGACCCGCCGCGCTGACCAGCGGGCCACCGGAGAATCCAGGTTTGATCGCGACGTTGGTTCTGATGAGGCCGGTCAGCTGTTCGGCATTACCACCACCGGGGTCGGTAGCGGTGATGCTCTGGTTGAGGGCGGTAATGGCACCACTGGCAGTGATCGGCGCACCGCCTTCGGCATTGCCAACGGCAACGACGGAATCGCCGATGGAAACCTTCGCGGAGTCTCCGATCGGAACCGCGGTGAGCCCTGAAGCGCCGCGCAGCTGGAGTACGGCGACATCATCGGTCGGATCGGCGCCGACCACCGCGGCAGGATACGCACGACCAGTGCTGGCGACGGTCACGGTGATACCCGCGGAGTCCTGGATGACGTGATTGTTGGTGAGTATCTCGCCAGCGGAGTTCAGGAGCATGCCGGTTCCCGCGGCAGAACCATTCTGTGTGGCGAGCTTGGAAACGATACGGACCACGCCTGGCATAACTCGGGCCGCGACACCGGAGCGCTGCGCCGGAATGGGGCTGCCAGCCGCCGCGGTGAACACGTCGGGAACGGCCACAGTAGCGACAGCGGCGGCAGCGCGGATTCCTGGCCCCGTGACGATCGGGCCGTCACTGACACGGCCTAGCGACCCGGAGGTGGTTACTGCGGTACCGGCTGTGATGGCATACCCGCTCAGGCAGGCGGTCGCACACCCGAGCGCGGCCACCCGCAGCCGCCATACGGAGATACCGGGACTCTCCTCACCCACCGCCACGCGGACCTCCTCCTGAGTCCACCGCCAGAGCCGGTGCCGCCAGCGCTCCTTGATCCGAGCCTCTGCTGTCCTGTGCATCCGTCTACTGCCGACTGCCGTCGTCGACCACCGCGATCGACGTCCGGCGACTCAACCCAATCGCGTGGCAATCGCTGGGCGATCACCGAACGATCGAATGCGGGGCATATCACGCCGAAGCCAGCGTCCCCTGACATCCGTCATCTCATGTGCCTTCTGTGTGTAGTTGGGGTGCCCGGCAACAGGGGGCTGGATCAAGGAGCGGGGCTGGGGTGCGTCCATCGCAAGGTGGCGCGGGGAGTCACCGGAGATGGTGGGTGGCGATCGACGAGCCGAGGTACCCGTGCGTCGCGGCCATAGACGGAGAGCGACGCGGCGAGGTGCGTGCGCTGTTGCCGGAACCTCTCCATGAGATGGCGGATCATATGTTGCCTCAGGATGCGACCCGCGCCTCCTCCTGCCTGGCCAGCTGCTGGCGAAGTCCGGCCAGGATCAGTTCCATCCCAAATCGGTATTCCTCATCATGATCGCAACTGCCAAGGTCGGGCACGGCCGCGGCCAGCGCGGGGAAGCCGCCCGCCCGCAGCGCCGCTGCCTGTTGGGCAAGCAGCTCGGGCGCCTCTGACCGCTCGATCAACGAGCTCCCGCCGCCGGAGAGCTGGCGCAGGATGGCGCCGGTGTGGAGGGCGACTATTGCGCGTATCGCGTGAACGGACGTGGCGCTGTCGAATCCGACGTCAGCCAGCAGAGCCAGCCCGGTCTCGAACGCCTGGAGGGCCACTGTCGAGGCCACCGGCCGGGTGGCCAGCAGAATGAAGGCTGCGGGGTGGGCCAGTGCCACGCGGCGGAACTCGCTGGTTATGGCCTGGATGCGCTCCTCCCACGGCCCGCTCGCTGCCACCGCCGGGTTGATCTCATCCAGTATGATTTTGGTTACCCCGTCGAGTAGCGCCGCCTTGTTGGGGATGTGGTTATACAGGGACATGGCCTCCACGCCGAGTTCGCTGGCGAGACGGCGCATACTGAGCGCGTCGACGCCGTCGCGGTCGACGAGTCGAAGAGCGGTACGAAGAATCCGCTCACGACTGAGGGGCTGGTGGGTGCTGGACCCGTTGCTCTTCGCCATGATGGTTGTTGTCCGTCCTCGGTTCACTGGGCGTACGGCCGCACGAAAAAGGTGCCCGCTGGGTCAGCCAGGTCATTCGGGGCGAACGACAGGTCCAGACCGGTCCAGGACCGGAACGGGAGAGAGACTCTTGCACGTGCTTGGTTATCTGCCCGCTGTGAACCTACCGCTATGGTTGCCGAGGGCCGCGATATGGCACACCGTAACGCCCTGAGGCCGAGGACGTCACAGCCACGGGACGGGGCGCGGCGGGAAATTGAAGCGGATCCGTGGCCAGGGGCAGGGAGGCGGTCCTGCCCGTGACCACGGGCCGCGGTCTACTCGCAGGCAGGAGCGATGCCAGGGGATCCCTGTGGGATGGCGGGCGCACGTCGGCCCCAGCACTGGAAAGAAATATTCATAAACAAAGCGCTCATGGTCATAGTGCGCTTCTTTCTCTTTTACCTCTTTTTATTTCTCTGCTTACGCTGTAAGTATATTTCAGTACTCTGCCACGTGGGCCGAAGGTTGTCAACGCACGCAGCTTCTGGTGACGAGGGCCTCAAACGCGCTCTCAGCGCAGGGCGCGCAGACCGGCGGCAACAAGTTCCGGCACAGCGGCCCCCGCCGTCTCGAAACCATCACCGACGGTTTTTCCGCCCAGGTAGCGGGCGTGGATCCCCTCCGCAATCACAGCAATCTTGAAATAGCCCAGAGCCAGGTAGAAGCTAAGGTTAACCATATTTCGCCCAGCGGCCAGGGCGTATGCCTCGATCAGTTCGTCCGCCGCTGGCATGCGGTTGCTGGTCGACGCCGCCGAGCCGCCGAGCACCGCTTCGAAGACGGGATCACGGTAGACGGCGGCCAGCGCGAGGTCCGCGAGTGGATCGCCGAGCGTAGCCATTTCCCAGTCCACCAGTGCGCGGACGGTACCGAGGCTGTCCGGGTCGAGGATGGCGTTGTCTATCCGGACATCCCCGTGGACGATCGCCGCGCCGCTCTCCGCCGGCAGCGCGTCACGCAACCGGGCGTGCAGGGTGATGATGTCGGTCAGTTCCCTGGTGGCGACGTGGGTCCACTGGTTACGCCAGCGCGTTACCTGCCGGCTCAGGTAACCCTCCGGCCGGCCGAAATCAGCCAGGCCGACCTCCGCGTACGGTACCGCGTGTAGGCGGGCCAATGCCCTGAGCACACCGAAGGCGGCCTGCGCGACCTGAGCGTTGGAGTAACTGTCCAGATCTTCACGGCTGCGGATGGTAACACCGTCGACGAGTGAGACCACAGAGAACGGAGCGCCGATCACCGCGCTGTCCGCGCAGAACGCGATCGCGTCGGGCACCGGGACGTCAGTCCCCGCCAGAGCGGCGACCACCCGGAACTCCCGGCCCATGTCATGCGCGGAGGGGGTCAGCCCACCCAGCGGTGGCCGGCGCACCACCCAGCTGGATGCCTCGTCCCACACGCGATACGTCAGGTTCGAGCGGCCGCCGGTCAGCAGGGCGGCGCGCAGCTGACCGCACCGCCCTGGTACCTGTGCGTCGAAGTAGGCGGTCAGCGCGGCGAGATCGAGGCCCGTGGGTATGGCATCGGCAGGCACCGCGTTAGTAGGGATCATCATTTTCTCCCAGGTCATCGAAAGCGGTGCCGGGTTATCCGATTACATACAGCCAGTTACGGGAGTTGCTGACCGCCGGTTCGTCGGGCGGGTCATCCGCCGAACATCATCCGCCATTGTTCGATGCTCCGGGGCCGGAAAACAGCATTGTCACGCCGAACCGCCGACATTGGCGCGGACGGCTGTGCCGAGTAAAGGTGCCCAGGGAAGACGACCGGGTCCGCTGGCAGCGCGGCCAGCTGCCGGAGGCTGGTGTACATGGAGTCGGGGTCACCTCCGGGGAAGTCCGTTCGCCCACACCCTTCCAGAAAAAGTGTGTCGCCGGCTATCAGCCGCCCGCCGTTCACCAGAAAGCACTGGCTGCCAGGGGTGTGCCCGGGGGTGTGCAACAGCCGGATGGGCACCGCGCCGACGTCGACCACGTCGTCATGGTCATGGCTGACCAGGTCGGTGGCGCCGACCCCGGTGGTGCGCCGCACCCATTCGGCTTCGTCGCGATGTACGTGTACCGGAACCTGGACACGGGTGAGCAGATCCTTCAGGCCGGGCAGGGAGAAGCCGAGCATGTCGCCACCGACGTGATCGGGATGGTGGTGCGTGACCAGCACACCGGCGAGCCGCATACCGTCGTCGGCAAGGGCGGCGAGGATGTCGTCGATCGCGTACGCCGGGTCGACCACGACCGCGTCCCGAGTTTCTTGATCGCCGATCAGATAGGTGAAGTTGACCATCTGAGCCGCTATCGGATCGCCGACCGCGAAGTCGCGCCCGGACAGCAGCTGACGGAAGTACAGATGCTTGACCATGGGCCCAAGGCTACGGCGGCCGCACCATCGGTACAGCCCGCCGCTCCACCGAACACGGCTTTGCTTACCTTCGGTGGCTTGCGCCGCGCTGGGTGTACTACGATTGATCAATCGAGGCTCCGATTCCGCGCAATACGGTAACCGTAATCTCCCGGTCGGCGTTTGTTTGCCCCGGCATCACCCGTCCGTCGTGCTCCGCTGCTTTGTTTCTTCCAGTACGGAGCTTGTGCCGGCCGCATCCTCAGAAAGGGTATCCATGACCTCTCAGCGCAGAGCTGTCGGCTTAACCGCCATCGTGCTCGCACTTGGTTTCGCCGCCGCCGGTGTGACGGCTGGCGTGGCCAGCGCCAATCCGAACGATGGCGATCGACGAGATGGGTGGAGCAATACGCGGAACTATGAGATCGGGCTTTTCGGCGACATGCCGTACGGCCCCAAGGGCCGGTTGCAGTATCCTAACGTAATTGCCGACATGAATTCTCATGACCTGGCGTTCTCTGTCTTCGACGGTGA
>NZ_CAKJTM010000185.1:0-5259 GCF_917627345.1 Protofrankia sp. CiP3
TGGACTCGCCGTCGATCCTTCCAGGTCGGTCGCGCATCCGCCGGTTTTGCGCTCGGTTGCGCGGCCAGGGAGTGATCGGTTCTCCGCTCGGCGGAACTCCCGGTCCAGCTGACCGTGACCGGTCTGGCTTTTTCGGTCAGGATAGGCACGGTAACGGTTCGGTTCACCGGACCGGCGGGATGCTGTGGATGCGCGGGACGCCTGGATGATGTGCGGGACGCCTGGACACGGAGGAGTGTGCGATGCAGCTCGGTGTGCACGTGGTGCGGTTCACCTGGCCGGGTGGGACCGAGGCGATCGCGCCGGTCCTGGGGCGCGCGGCCCGGATCGCCGACGACGCGGGGGTGGCCCGTCTCAGCGTGATGGACCACTACTTCCAGATGGAGGCGATGTTCCCCGCGGACGAGCCGATGCTGGAGGGCTACACGACGCTGGGCTTCCTGGCCGCCCACACCTCGAGGCTGCGCCTCGGCCTCCTGGTCACCGGCGCGACCTACCGGCATCCGGGGCTGCTGGCGAAGATCGTCACAACGCTGGACGTGCTCTCGGGCGGGCGGGCGGAGCTCGGGATAGGCACTGCCTGGTACGACCGCGAGCACTACGGCCTGGGCGTACCGTTCCCGCCAATAGCCGAGCGGTTCGAGCGGCTGGAGGAGACGCTGCGGATCTGCCGGCAGATGTGGAGCGACGACAACGGCCCGTTCGAAGGCCGGCACTACCAGCTCGCTGAGACGCTCTGCGTTCCCGCGCCGATCAGCCGGCCACGGCTGCCCATCCTGATCGGGGGGAGCGGGGAGAAGAAGACGCTGCGGCTGGTCGCCACCTACGCGGATGCCTGCAACCTGTTCGCGCCCTCGGTGGACGAGGTCGCGCACAAACTCGACGTGTTGAAGGCGCACTGCGACCGGGCCGGCCGCGACTACGCCGAGATCACCAAGACGATTCTCTACCGCGGTGACGCGTTGACCCGGGGTGAGCCGAGCGCGTTTCTAGCTGAGATGGAGCAGTACGCCCGGATCGGCGTGGACGCGGTGATCGTGACGCCGCCCGGCGGCGAGCCGGCGGACGCCTGGATCGAACGAGCCTGTGTGCCGGTCGTCAAGGACCTCGCCGACATCGGTACCGGCTCCTGATCGTCTGCCGTCCGCACCGCGGGACCCGCGACACGCTAACGATCCCCGGCGGCGAGGCGTAGCTGCGGGCGGGTGGGGTCCCGCAGGTCGGTTCCAGCGGCCAGCCATCGCCGCTGGAGCTCGGCCGCCCCGTGCACCCGCTTGAACGCCGACTCCTGCGGGGTCATCGGCAGCACCGGCAGGAAGCACACCGGCGCCGGCGCTGCCGGCGAGCCGGCCGGGCCCATCAGCGCCAGGTCCGGGATGAGCCCACCGGGTTCGGCGACGAGGACGGCGGTGAAGCGCGCGCCGTCCCATAACGGTTCACCGAGGTCGAGGCCGGCGCCGGCAACGACCGGGACGCCTTCGACAGCGGGGATCGCCGCCAGCAGGGCGAGCCGCCGGGCGACGCTGTCACGCTGGTCCTTCAGGGAAAGCACCAGCTCGGCACGTGGTCCGGCCGGGTCGAGCATCGAGGCCGCCGGATTGCTCATGGGGGAGCGGGACATCCCGAGGGTCGCGTAGCGGACGACTCCCCGCGCGGGGTGGCCGAAGCGCAGGACCTCGATGGGCTCGGCACCGAGAAACGTGATCTCCGCGCGTCCGGTGTCGGGCCCGAGTTCCCGGATCAGGTGGGTCTCCACCCGCCTGAGCACCTCCGAGCCGTCCAAACCGCCCAGGCCATCCAGACTTGCCAAGCCGTCCACGGGATCGACCTTACGGGCCCGCCGAACCCACTGGCAGCCAACCGGCACCGCCACCCCCTGGCGGGGCCAGCCAGCAGGAAGGCCCTCCGGAGTTTCATGTGATCAACTTCGTGAGATCGGCTTCGTGGGATCAGCAAACATGGCCTGGGCGCGCGGACTCCGAATGATCATCTGTGCTTGATGGTTTCGGAAGCGATTGCTCAGTCCAGATGACCTTGCCATTGGACGTGTAGCGGACTCCCCACCGCCGGGTGAGCTGAGCGATCAGGAACAGGCCGCGCCCGCCCTCGTCGGTGCTGCTGGCGCGGCGCAGCCGGGGGGATGTGCTGCTGGTGTCGGATACCTCGCAGATCAGCGCGTGGTCGTGGAGCAGACGGACCTGGATGGGGCCGGTCGCGTGCCGGATCGCGTTGGTGATCAGTTCACTGGCGACCAGCTCGGTGGTGAAGGCGATGTCGTCCAGTCCCCAGTCGGCCAGTTTCCGGGTGACCGCGGCGCGCATGCTGGAGACGACTGTCGGGTCGGCGGGCAGCTCCCAGCTGGCGTGGCGTTCCGCGTCCAGCGCATGGGTCCGAGCCACCAGCAGCGCGACGTCGTCGCCTGGATGGGCCGGCAGCATGGCCGTCGCCAGCGCCTGGCAGGTCTGTTCCGGCGGCCGGTCGGGATGGGCCAGCAGGCGTCGGAGCTGCTCAAGACCGGCGTCGATGTCACGGTGCCGGTCCTCGATGAGCCCGTCGGTGTACAGGACGAGCTGGCTGCCGGGGGACACCTCGAACTCGGCTGTCTCGAAGGGCAGCCCGCCAAGCCCGAGCGGCGGCCCGGCAGGCAGCTCGAGGAACTCCACGGTGCCGTCGGGGTGGATAAGCGCGGGCATGGGATGTCCGGCGCGCGCCATGGTGCAGCGCCTGGAGACCGGGTCGTAGACCGCGTACAGGCAGGTTGCCCCGATCAGCCCGTGCCCGCCCGGCTCGGTGCTTTCCTCCTCGTCCAGCCGGTTGACCAGATCGTCGAGATGCGCGAGAAGCTCATCAACGGGCAGGTCCAGGGCGGAGAAGTTCTGGACGGCGGTGCGCAGGCGGCCCATGGTGGCGGCGGCGTGCAGGCCGTGGCCGACAACGTCACCGACCACCAGCGCGACCCGGGCACTGGACAGCGTGATGACGTCGAACCAGTCGCCGCCCACCCCGGACTGGGCGGGCAGGTAGCGGTGGGCGACTTCGACGGCGTGCTGTTCGGGCAGGCCCCGGGGGAGGAGGCTGCGCTGGAGGGCGAGCGCGAGCCCATGCTCGTGGGTGTAGCGGCGGGCGTTGTCAATGCAGACGGCGGCTCGGGCGACCAGCTCCTCGGCGAGGGACAGGTCGTCCTCCTCGAAGGCGCCGGCCCGCGCGGAGCGGTAGAAGCTGGCGACGCCCAGCGTGTCGCCGCGAGCGCGCAGCGGGACTGTCATGAGCGAGTGGATGCCATGGTCGGGGGGGATCCCGCCGCATGCGGGGTCCCCGGCCAGCTCGCCCTCGCAGGCCAGCTCGCTGGCCGCGGCGTGTGGATCCGGCTCGAGAACGGGATGCCCGGTGGCGAAGCAGCGGGCCTGGGGGGCCGACGGAAGGTAGTTCAGCAGGTCGCCCGGCGGGCGGAACGCGCGTCCTGCCGTGATGCCGTGGACGGCGGTGCGGCGTAGTCCTTCATACATGTTGGTTGGCTCGTCCCCGCGCAGGACCGAGTCAGGCAGATCAACCGTGACATGGTCGGCGAACCGCGGGACCGCGACATCGGCCAGTTCCTGGGCGGTCCGCGTCACGTCCAGGGTACTGCCGATGCGCATACTGGCCTCATAGAGCAGCTCCAGCCGTTGCCGTGCCGCGACGGCGAGCTGGCCGACCCCCGGTTCACCCACCAGCAGCAGCCATCTGTTGTCGGTGCAGACAGCGGGTTCGGCCGCCCGCGCTCCGACGGGCGCTGGCTCGGCCAGTTCCGCTTCGGCCGTTGCCTTCCTGGTCAGCTGAAGCTGCCTCGGCAGGCGACTGTCAGCGGGCGGCGGCGCGGTGTCACCCTCGCCGGCCGCCGGCCGCGGTGGTCCGTAGGCAAGGCCGGCCTCGACGGCGAGCCCTTCGGTACCGGCGGCGGTCGTCACCGGCCGGCACACCAGCACCGCCAGCTGACCGTGGGACAGACGCACCTCCACGGCAGCCCGGCGCGCGGCGGAAATCAGCTCCGCCGCCTTTTCTCGCAGGATTTGTTCGTCCCGGCTGTTCATCATGAGATTGGCCGGGGCACGGAGAACGACCTCGGTGGGCGCCCGAACGTACGGTTCCCCCGCAACCGGCGCAATGGATGCGCGGGTGCGGCGCCCATCCCGGAGCAGCGCCTGGATGAGGGCCTGCTCGCGCTCCGTGTACTGTTCCAGTATCCGCCGCTCGATGGCGCCGGCCGCTCCGCGGGCCATGGTCATCATTTTTGGGTCGGCGTCGGAGCGCAGGCAGGTGAGATCAATGATGCCCTCAATACGGCCGCTGATCGGATCGCGTATCGGCGCACCCGCGCAGACGTACGGGTGCAGGCGGGCGGCGAAGTGCTCGACGCTCGAGACGTAGGAGGGCCTCCGCTCCACGAGCGCGGTGCCGATCCCGTTCGTACCGACGACGTGTTCGGCATAGCTGAAGCCCGGGGCGAGGCACACCCCGTCGAGGTGCCGGTTCAGCGCGGATCCGGTTGCGCGACGATGCAGTACCGTAGCGTCGCTGTCGGTAAGAATCACGCCTACTCCGGCCCTCGCAAGGCTGACCTCCAGCCGGTTGAGGACGGGTGCGGCTATTCGGATGATGCGCTCATCCGGGTCCAGATCGGACCGGTAGGAAGGTGCGAGACGGTCCGGGACGAGCCCGAGGGATTCGCAGCGTCGCCAGGAGCTCAGGATCGGGATCCGGACGCCTCCGCCGGCCGGTTCGTCGGTCACGAAATGCTGGTGGGCGCGGTCGAGCGCGGTGTTGTCCTCAATGGCGTTCGTCATCGGGTGCTTCCCTTCGCGCGAAACCAAATCGTGGCCACATTGATCGTCGGCGTGATGTTCATCCTCGTCTTCGCCACCGGAGTGACGGCTTAGACCTTATCCCCGGTTGGCGTGAGTTACTTCGCGTATTCTCACCTGGGGTCATGACTTGGATCGGGCGTGTGTAAAGTTTCGGCTCGCGGGCGGATGTTGCCGGTCGCAAGTCCGTCAATTGCCACAAGTATGGTCCCGATATGGCCATGGCTGGCATTTATGATCATCTGATGTGGTCCGCGAGGAATGCCGGTCAGGCATGCCGGGGAACCGGATGCCGGGATTGGGGCCGTTGCCGCCGCGCGGGCGGGCCGCGGTCCGCCCGGCCGCACAGGAGAAGGACCCGCTGCTGTGGCCGGCGTTGGAGAAGCTGGTGGACCCGGAGACGCGCGGAGACCCGATG
>NZ_CAKJTM010000186.1:0-3453 GCF_917627345.1 Protofrankia sp. CiP3
CGTAATGCGCGGTCATCTGGGTGGACTCGTGATCGAGTAGAATCCGGATGACTTCTTGGGGGACGTCTCGGTTGATCAGCCGGCAGGCGAAGGTGTGCCGCCATTGGTGCGGAGTCAGGTGCACTGGCCGGTCGTGTTCGTCTCGGACATCGCAGGTGGTAAGCCACCGGTTGAGCATGGGGCGGTAGCTGCTGGGTGCAAAGGGGCGTTTCCCGCTGGCGTTCGCTCGTGCGCGGGGAAACAGGTGTGGGCTGCCGTCTGGCCAGCGGTCGGCGATGCGGCGTTGCTGGGCGCGGATCTCGGCTTCGAGTTCTTCGTCGATGGGGACAGCGGCTTCCCGTTTCATCTTGTTGTTGAGGTAGCGCAGGTAAGGGGCGCCCTGACCGTCGTGGAGGAGGCAGTCGAACGGCAACGTGCACGTGTCGGAGATCCGTAGCCCGCACCGGGTGAGGATCAGTGTGACCAGGCGTCCTTCGGGTGTCGGCCAGCGGGCGAGGTTGGTGGGTTGTTCGATCTGGGTCATGACGTATTCGGCGAGGCGGCGGGTGAGGCGCGGCGGGCGCTGGGGGTAGTCGCCGGTGAAGAACGTTGCCGTAGAAGGCAGGGTGTTATCCCAGCCGTGCTGGCGGATGGTCTGGAAGAACAGGTGAATCCCGCCGATGTGGCGGGTTTTGGTACTCGGTCCGCCTGGTGTGGTTGCAAGCCAGCCGAGGTAGCGTTCCAGGAGCGGCCGGTCGATCGCAGACAGCCCGGCGACGTGCGGGGCGGCGCTGGTGAGGAATTCGCTGAAACGCGTGAGTGCCTGGACGTTGCCGACCACGGTCTCGACGTTGAGCCCGCCGGTCAGACGCAGCCGGATCCAGCGTTTGGCCAGGGAGCGCAGCCACGGCTGGGTGATGCGGTCGAACCGCAGGCGAGCATGGTCCCGTGGCTGGCCGGCGGTGAACGTCAGGCCGGGCAGCCTTGCCAGCCGCCAGACGTCGCGGGGGTATTCGCGCTCCCATCCTGCGCCGTCGGCGAGCGTTTCCACCGCGTCCCGTGCGAACAGCAGGAACGACCGGGCACGTCCAGGTGTGCCGCCGCCGCGGCTGGTGGCGGCCCCCGATGTGGCCGTGAGCTGGTGCCACTGCGTTTCGGGAAGATCTAACAGTGAGGAGACCCCCGCCTCGGCGGCCCACCGGATCGTGCGCATCACGACGGGCGGTGGGGCCGGGA
Source organism: Protofrankia sp. CiP3 (assembly GCF_917627345.1). Classification (NCBI taxonomy): domain Bacteria; kingdom Bacillati; phylum Actinomycetota; class Actinomycetes; order Frankiales; family Frankiaceae; genus Protofrankia; species Protofrankia sp. CiP3. The sequence goes on from NZ_CAKJTM010000186.1 coordinate 1,216, forward strand.
CGGTGCCCTCGTCAGCGCGGCGCTGCACAGCGTACTGCAGTTCGAGCTTGAGCTGGGCGGGAAGGCTCCGGAAGTCGAGGAACGCCTTGCCCAGACGTGCGCAGTCGGCAATGAACTCCTCCGAGTGGGTGATGCCGGACCGCTTCCACCGCAGGGCGTGCGACCGGCAGAAGACTGTGGTGGCGCTCTCGGCCCACAGCGTGCAGAACGGCAGCCGGCACGCGGTGCCGGCCTCGTCCGTCACAGCTGCCCCGGCGGTCCACAAGGCGGGGTCCGGCCGCCCGGCCCGCCCCACCGGCCGCGGTGTCGGAAGCACAGCCCGTACCCGGCCAGGCCGTATCGGCAGCCGCGGACGGTGCAGCAGCCGAGCTCGGCTCGGCCGCGTATTGGCGGACCGGGCTCGGCGAGGAAGGCGGCCAGAGCCGGCCGGCCGCGGTCGCGCCAGCGGAGCCGGTGCCCGTTGCAGATCCCGTGGTCGGCGACGGGGTAGTCACAGGAGGGCACCGCGCATGTGGGGGTGCCGAGGACCGGATCCTGCGAGTCGGGGACGAGGACATCGGCCCGAAACTCCGGCCGGACGTAGGCCACCAGCTTCTCCAGCAGCCCGGGCCGAGGGTCAGGCATGCGTTCGACAGCGCTGTTCTCGCGCATGCCCATGTGTGCCTACTCCTCGTCCTCGTCGGGGAACACTCTCGCGGCGAGATTGACAGTGACCTGGCCGGTTCTCACCGCACCCCAGAGATAGACACCCCCGCTGGCGCTGGGTTGCTCGGCGCGTTGCTCGACCGACAACGCATCGCACCAAGCGTCAAAGACCCCTCGCGCTTTCTCAGCGGAGCCCAGACAGGTGACATGACCGACCAGGGTGCTGCCGGAACTTCCCACCGACCAGGCGAGTATTGGCAGGTGGCGGTGGGATGCCAGGATCTTCGTCAGCATGGTGGCGGCACGTCGCTGCCAGACAGCCTGCTCCCAGTCGGCGATATAATAGTCAGCTGTCACAGCCGCACTTCCCGGCCAGTGAACCAGCCCGCCGCTTCCAACGTGTTGCGGGCATCTTCGATACTCAGGTGACCGTAAATGTCGATCGTCGTCGTTACCGACGCGTGCCCGAGCAGTTCCTTCACGCTCTCCATTCCGGCGCCCTTGCGGAGCAGCCAGGTTGCGTATGTGTGCCGGAACAGGTGAGGAGCGAAGACGATTCCGGTTCGCCGGCGCAGCCGAATCACCAGGTCATAGACCGCGGGGTAGGTAAGCGGACGCCCGTGCGGGTCGGCCCACAAATTGACGAAGACGTAGTCGGAATCAAGCGGCCCGTACTCGCGGTTGAGATAGTCCACATAAAGGCGCACCAGCTCGGCGCTCACCGGAATGGTCCGCGGTCGTCCGCCCTTGACACGGGCCCGGTTGTCGTTACGCCGTGGCACCACACTGACCTGCCTCTCGGCAATCCCCAGGTCTTCGTGCCGCAGCCCGAGCGCCTCGCCAATACGCATCCCGCTGTCCAACAGCAGGGCGAGCAGCAGCCGGTCACGCAGATGCTCGCAGGCATCCAGGATAACCTGCGCCTCGCTGGCGGTCAGGATCTGCGGTCTCGGCTTCGGCGCCGCCAGTTTCATCGTCCGCCGTCGCTGCGGCCTGTTTTTCGTGACGTGGTGCAGGAAAGGCTTGTATGCCGACTCCGACCACCGTCGCCGGCCTGCCGGCTGCACGGCCGCGACAAGCCCAGCCAACGCCACCCCGTGCCGGGCGTGAAACTCGCAGAACGAGGCCAGCGCCGCAAGTTTCCGGTTCACGCTCACCGCAGCGCAGTGATGCCCCACCGTGGGCAGGACAGCCACCTGCCCGTCGCGAGCCACCGGCGGCAGCCGCAGCCAGGCCACGAAGCCAGCGACGTCCTCGACCGTGGCCGCCTGCCAGTCCCGGCCACGTCCGGCCAGGTAGGTGAAGTAGTCCTTCAGGTCGTGCGCATAGGCCTTGACCGTGTTCGCCGACCGTTCGATCGACGACAGATAGGCCAAGAACCGTTCCACTGGCTCCACCGGTGTGTGGTCGTCGCCGAGTAGCGTCCACGACTCGGTATCCGAGCCGGGCATGAGAACCCGTTGTACCCGCATCGCACCTCCCGCCTCCGTGATGGATAGCGGAAGGTAACCCCATCCACGACACAACGTGCTGGATGCTCGCCGTTCGTCGTCTACGTCGCGGACACGAGATCAGCAGCTCGAGATAACGGTG
>NZ_CAKJTM010000186.1:3800-5444 GCF_917627345.1 Protofrankia sp. CiP3
CTGACCGAGGTCGCCGGTCCAGCTCGACGTGCCACGCGACCGGGCCGGGACGTTCGAGCCGCGGCTGATCCCGAAGGGCGACCGGCGGGTCGGGGGCCTGTCAGACACGGTGATCTCGCTGTACGCCGGCGGGATGACGGTCCGCGACGTCTGCCACCATCTGGCCCGCACGGTCGGGGTAGAGGTGTCGCACGACACGATCTCGCGGATCACCGACGAGGTGCTCGAGGACGTGAAGGCCTGGCAGCACCGGCCCCTGGACGAGGTGTATCCGGTCGTCTACGTCGATGCGCTGGTCGCGAAGGTCCGCGACGGGGGGTCGGTGCGTACCAAGGCGGTGCACCTGGCGGTCGGGGTCGACCTGGACGGGGTCAAGCACGTGCTGGGGATCTGGGTCGAGCAGAACGAGGGCGCCCGGCACTGGGCCGCGGTGATGGCCGAGCTGCGTAACCGCGGGGTGCGCGACATCCTGATCGTGTGTTGTGACGGGCTGACCGGGCTACCCGAGGCGATCGGCACCGTCTACGGTCGCACGACGGTGCAGACCTGCACGGTCCATCTGATCCGCTCGGCGCTGCGGTATGCCTCCTACACGGACCGCAAGAAGCTCGCGGCCGCGCTGCGGCCTATCTACACCGCGCCGTGCCTGGACGCGGCCGAGCAGGCACTGTTGGAGTTCTCCGAGTCCGAGCTCGGCAGGAAGCATCCGGCGGCGGTGGCGGTCTGGGAACGGGCCTGGGAGCAGTTCGTCCCGTTTCTGGAGTTCACCCCTAACCTGCGAAGAATCATCTACACGACGAATGCGATCGAAAGCTTCAACTACCAGCTGCGGAAAATCATCAAGAATCGGGGGCATTTCCCGTCGAACGACGCGGTCGTGAAGCTGCTGTGGCTGGCGATCGTCGATATCGAGGACAAACGTGCCCGTGCCCGTGCGAAGGAGGCCGGCAAACCACGGACCGGCCGCACCGCCCCGGGGAAACTCATCGAGGGACACGCCGCGCAGGGCTGGAAACCGGCGCTCGCCGAGCTCGCGACCGCCTACCCTGGCCGGATCCCCGACCTGGCCCTGTGAAGCGGGCATGATCCCGGCCATGGACCCCGCCGAGACGGCCTTCCTGCCCGAGGACCCGGCTGCGGCCGTGCTCACTGACACCGTCGCACTGCGCCGCGACGACGCCGAGGACCTCGTCGATCTGCTCCACCAGGCCGGGGCCCTGCTCGTCCGCCTCGCTGGTGATCTCGCCGCGCAGGCCGCTTACCGTGAGCTGTCCGGCCCCGCCGGCCCCGGTCTCGAGGCCTTCGCGTTCGATCTGCTCGTCGCTGCGGCCGATCTCATCCCGCAGGAGGAGCTGTAAGGACCACGCCGAGCCATGGAAAACCCGGCGCGCCACCTCCCATCAGCACATCGACAGCGATACTGTGAACCACACCGCCACGGCAGCGGCCCGGCAGAGAGCCGGATCGGTGAGCACGAGGGCCGGAACATCCCACAACTGAAGAACCGCCGCCTGCGCGGGTCTCTGTCCGAAAACGTCGGAACCCGTCGGTGCGAGGCACGGACCAGGCTAAAACGGTGAGCATCACGACCGGGCCGGTGAAAGGCGCGGACCGGTAACTACCGGAACGCGGGAAGGCCCCGTA
>NZ_CAKJTM010000187.1:0-1295 GCF_917627345.1 Protofrankia sp. CiP3
CCCAGCTTCAGGAGAATGCCGAACGGGTCAGGCTGCGGGACGCCGTCGTGTCGGCCACCGCGGAACTACGCGAACGCGAGCTGATCAAGCTCGCCGGGCTCGCCGGGACGATGGCCGCCGCGCTCCATGACCGCGGTATCCCCGAGCCGGCCGCGAGCCTGGCTGCCGAGACGGGGATCGCCGTGTTCAAGGTCGCTTTCACGCGTTGGATCAGCGAGCCGGGCCGACCGGACCTGCCGGGCGTCCTGCGGGCCTTGAGACAGGAACTGAGGAACGTGCTCGCGGAACGCGCACCCGTCTGAACGGTCCTGGGGCGCCCTCGTGGCTGCCTGGCGTCACCATCGCCACGGCAGCTCGGACGGATGGAGCTGTCGGCGCTCTCCCTGCCGGGCCTGACTCGCCTCACGGCAAGGCCTGGAGAGTTCCCACTTTCGTATGAAATACGTTGAACGTCCTGGCTCCCTCCAGGCCTGCGACCTGCGCAGATGCTTGGCGGGGTGAACAAATTATTTCATTCCAAGTCCTCAGTGCATCATCCGGGCGTCCGCCTCATGCCAGAACCCCGTGGATCCCAACACGATGCGGGTGGTGCACTGACCGCTGGAGACCGTGAAGGTTTACCAGCAAGATCCTACTGGAAGTCGCAGCCGGGGTTGGACGCGTCTTCGGCCAGGGGACTGCCAGCTGGATCCACGTAAAGCACCTCGAGGATCAAAGGCTTAGAGCCAAGATTACGGCCAATATGCACGTGATTCGCACCGCTCGACTCGAGGATAATGCTACCTGGATCGTAAACACCGTCGGTTGCACAGGTGGAATCTGAATGTGTCAGAGTGCCCTGTACCACTATCGCGTAGAGGGTGCCGTCATGGTAATGCCAACCAGTGCTTCCACCTGGCTGAACAGTAATCTTTCGCAGGATATAGTCCTTGCCGCCCGCTGTCGCCTGGGCGATGATGGTTCCGGTGACCCCTGAGCTGGGGGTCGCGCCAGCGGTACTGGAGACGAGGGAGAAACCCAGGGCCGCGGCTCCGGCGAGTCCAACACGAAATACGTTGCGCATGAGTCGGTCCTTCTTTCCTGTTTTCTTGGGGCCAAAGACGACGCGATCACATTCTTCTTGCGCCATCGGAGATCTATGAGTAACTATTCGGAAGTCCCATGAAAGATCGACTAACTTCTGCAGGTCAGAGCCGATTTGACCTCCAAGATTCCACAGGACTTCCGAATACTTCGGATCTATCTGTGCGGAGAACTCAGTACCAGCAGGGTAAAGATGCTGGCGAGTACAGGGA
>NZ_CAKJTM010000187.1:1753-4072 GCF_917627345.1 Protofrankia sp. CiP3
TACAGGGACGTCGCAGGGCAGAGAGCGGGCAGCCTGGTTGGACAGGAAGGGCGGAATCAAGCGGTCAAGGCGACGCATGCCTTTCCAGCAGATCGTTGAAAACTTCTACCGGCTTGCGCCAGCCCAACGTCCCACGAGGCCTGCCATTCAACTCTGCGGCCACTCTATCGAGATCCTCCTGGGAATGCAAGGACAGGTCCGTGCCCTTCGGGAAATACTGCCGAAGAAGGCCGTTGGTGTTCTCGTTCGAACCCCGCTGCCACGGCGAATGCGGATCGCAAAAATAGACTGAGTGGTCTCAACCGGTCGTACACCACCCGCATCGTGCTGGGATCCACGGGGTCCGACATGAGGCGGACACCCGGATGATGCACTGACCGGTCGAGACCACCCGTCCCGGCGGAACTGTGGCCCATGTGACAAAAAGTCTGCTCGTCATGCTGCCGGTGTCATACAGACGTCGGGCAGGCGAGGTGGTTACCTGGGGTTCCGGTAGCGTCGCGTAGTCCAACCGTTCCGGGCTTGGCTAGCCCGTCGATTTTGCTTATGTCGAGCGCATTCCGCTGAACGTCTACCGGCGTGACCTGATCGGTGAACGGGTTGGGCGCGGCGCTCGGGTAATGGTTCAGGTAACAGGCCAGCAGCACGGCGAGTTGGCGCTGCCCCGACTGGTTCGGATGAAACGAGCCACCGTCAACAGGGTGATCGAGGGCCAAGCTTAGCTTAATTCCATTCGTGTACTGGCCATCTTTACCACATGGTTCGTGACCCGTCCAGACCTCGGCTGGCGAGACAAACTCGAGGCCCGCCTTGATCGTGCGTTCATAGAGGAGGTCATTAAATCGGTCCGTCGTTGTCCGAATCCACATCCGCTCATCAGCGCTGAACCGGCGCAGAACGCTCGCGCAGTCGTTCGGCGTCGTGGCCGGACGAACGTCGGCGCCGGGAAACAGGTAGGGGTAACCCACCACAACAATGCGAGCACCGGGATAGCTGCGGCGCAGGTCGCTATAGACTTTGCCAATCCTTGTTCCCACTACCCCCAGCATCCGCGGAGCCCAGTTCGCGAGGGTCTCCGAGACAAGGGCACCGCCTCCTTCGGGCGACGGCCAGCCGAGGACTTTGTGCACGCAGTCGGACTGTTCGAAACAGCGTGTGACGATCGTCGAGAAGACCACATCATTCCCGCCGATCATTATGCTGACAAGCTTCACGTCCGGGAAGGTCGTTCCACTGTGCACCTGAGGCGGGACGGCGACGCCGGTGCCACGGGAGTTGTATATGTCCGCGGTTACCGCGCCGGAGCACGCCACAAATCCCGACAAGCCCAGATCGAGCTGCCGGTCGAACGACACCAACAACCTGGGAAATGCATTGCCTGAGCGATTGCACCCTATCTGGGCGGTGCCCGCCTCGAACGGCCGCAGCCCCTCGCCGGCCGCATACGAGTCACCCAGAGCGACATAGGTGCCAGACAAGCCGATCGACGGGGGATCGGGTACCCGAGCGTGGAGTCCGTCCAACCGCACCAGGCTGAGCACACCGATAATCAACGCGATCAGGAAAGCTCCCAGAGTGAGACCGCCCACCCCGGCCCCGAGACTGACCGAGATGGTCTCCCGCCGCGAGTCATAACTGGTCGGTCTCAGGGCGAAGACCCGTGCGACCACCGCGGCAACGGCCGCGATCACGATCCAGAATAGGAACCACCCCAGACGAGCGTTCCCAGCGGCGTATCGGACAACCCATCGATCGAACAAGATCACGCTTGTTAGGAGTGCCACAGTGAACACCGACAAAGCGATGTGACCGGCGAGGTTCCGGCCCTGTTTCCACGGTCCGAGCCACTCAACGATAAGTCCCACGACCAGCGCCGCCACGCAGGAGTTCCCGAGCGCGCCCAGGGCGTACAGGAGAAACGCGATGACCCGCACACCACTCACCGGTGGAAGGTCCCACGCCGCCAGGAATACGGTCGCCGCGCCCACGAGCGACAGGACAACAAAGGCGGTCCACGCATAGGGACGCCGCGCATCCTTCACGGTTGCCACCGTGCACACCTCCCCGTAGTGCCGGACCGCGCAGCCGCTGAACCGCGCCGGTCATCGGGCGCGGACCCCACAGGTTGCCGCCGGCTGTAAGGGCCGATCCGGCAGCTGACCGAGCGGTCCGAAGGTCTTGCCCGGCAGCCGGCTGAACCAGTCCATGTCATCAACTCCCAGCCTTGCCCCGGCTGGTCTCTCCCGCTGATCGACAGTGTCAACCCACGCCCGCCAAGCTGACGATGGCTGATCGTGTCAGATCACCGACAGGGCGGTA
>NZ_CAKJTM010000187.1:4480-5957 GCF_917627345.1 Protofrankia sp. CiP3
ACCCAGGGCTGCGGCGAGATCACTCTTGGTCAGATATTGTAGCTCAACGTAGTTGACATCGGTCGGCCTCGCCGAGCCGGCAGGGCGGCAAACCTCCCGCCGTTACGGCGTTTCCTGATCATCTGCGAGGTCCCCACCGAGGTCTGACCGGCGAACTGTGTATTTCGATCAATGCGGATTGTTACCTTGCCGCAGCCCTGGCTGGAGACCGCCCAACAATTTTCGACTGGAGGGTTCCCGCTTTCGTAGACAGCGGCTTCAGGTCTGTTGTCTACGAAAGCGGGAACCCTCCAAGCACTCAGCTCTTGGCGAGCTGGAAGAAATAGACCGGCGTGTTGGCGTGGTAGCCGATGCGTTCGTAAACGGGCTGCCCGGCCTGCGTGGCGTGCAACACGACACGCCGCTGCCCGGTTTGCGTGATACCTTCATAGATCGCTTTGCGGGTGACGGCTTCGCCGTACCCGCGGCGCATCTCTCCGGGCACAGTTGCGACGAGCGCCAGAAAGATCGAATCAGGGCCGCCGATGGTGGCGGCACACGCCACCGGACGCCCATCGCGGTATCCGATGTAGGCGTAGGCGTCGCGTCGCCAGAGTGTGGAGCCGGCCAACGCGGTGCGGCCCGCCTCAGGCGGCATGCCGTACGCGAGAGCATTGATTTCGCCGTAAGCAACGAGATCGTCGTCGGTCTCCACCCGCCGGAACGTGAGCTCGGGATGATGCGGCTCGGGAATCGACAGGTCACCGGCCATACCGCGGCCGGAAAACGCGAGCTCGAGACCGGCCTCGGCAGCTCGACCGAACAGCTCCTGTCTCGCTTGCGGGCTCAGCACATCCTCAAAGAGCCACAGGTAGCCGGCCTGCGACCTGCCCCGCATGAAGGACGCTGCCCGCGAAAGCTGGTCACGGAGGGCGTCCGCTGAGATATCCACACCGGTCAGCGTTACGGTGTTCCAGAACATGAAAGTGCTGTCAGCCCACATCCTGCTGACACCGTCGTCGGTGCTGACCTGCCCACCCCGGTCCAAGACCAGGCCGGTCCAGATGGTGATGAGGTGGTCTCTCGACTCCACAGCATCCGTGTTGAGTAACACCATGAATGTCCCTTCTCAAGGCGATGGCCGTGACTTTACTGTACCCGGCGTCCGGATGTGCTGGCTCGTCGTGGGCGTAGCTGCAGCAGGCCAGGCATTGACGTTCGCCTGCCGGTTGTGAACTCGTTCGCGGCGAAGCGGGCCGCATTGCCGGTCGGCGCAGATATAGGATTCGCAATGAAATAACTTTATCATTTGATGATGCTTTGACGTCGTCTTGTGATTACTTCGGTCTTCGGTGTAACTCGTGTTTCGCAGTTTCGGGGGGCGGGTCGTGCCGTCGGGTGTGGCTGAGCGCTGTCAGTGGTGAGAGCTGGGACCCGCGTAGAGGATGAAGGTGTGATCGATGCCCTGTTCCGGGGTGCCGGTTTTGGGTCCGAAGGA
>NZ_CAKJTM010000188.1:0-5073 GCF_917627345.1 Protofrankia sp. CiP3
GACCGCTGGCCGGCCACACCAGCTCCGTGCTTTCATTGACGTTCGCTCCGCATGAGAACGTTCTGACCAGCGGTAGCGCCGATGGCACGGTACGACTGTGGACAATGGGCTAAGTGGTCGGCGCCGGACGTTCATCCAGGGCCTGCCGGCGCCTCGCGTCGTTGTCGTCAGCCCCGGTAGAACACCGCTACCAGGGCCTCCTCCGCCTCGCGACGCATCCACCTGGCATCCGGACAGCCCCCGAAGGACTTCCAGCGCCGACCACTAAGCCAGCCTCGTCACCCCGCGTCCGCTGCCCAATGAAACCCGGGTCTTTTTCCCGCGCGCTGACGGGGCTTCGCCCCAGTCGCCCCAGCCCGACAAAGCATGTTTGCCTCCGGCTCCTGCGCCGACGCCGGCTCACGCGGGGGCTCGCGGGGACTCACAGTCAATCGGCCGCACACCGACGAGGCTCACCTTGTACAGCTTGGGCTGCGGCTCGGCTCGGCGCCGTCCAGCCGAGCGCGGGTCAGCTCGGCATGGGTCAGGCCGTCACCAGATCTCCTGTATTGGCAACAATCGTAGCAAAGCGTACCTCGCCGGGTACTACCAGAGCGATGACGTTGTCGGGCAGCAGCGGCAGCCAACGACAGGCGGACTCCGGTAGCCGAGCCGCGATGCGGACAGCCTCGACGGCGTCCGCGGGCAGCCTGCCCAGCAACAGAAAATCGAAGGACGCAAGAAGCCGTACCGACTCGCTGGTGACTGTGGACAGCCGTACGATCCGTGCCTGCCAACCAGCCGTGGATGAGAGGCTGGGCTGGTTCCCGGAATGCGGGCTCATCTCGTCCAGAAGGAGAAGCGGACCGGGCCGAAGGATAGCCGGCCGCGGGCCGGCGAAAGCCAGCCTGGCGGGTTGTCCATCCGATACCCGCGGCTGCCGAAGCCCGGCCCAGCACTCGGCCCGGTGCGTGTTGATCCGGACAGTCGCGCCGCTGGCCAGCGCCTGCTCGACCAGTGCTCGAGCCAGCCCGTCGGATCCGAACATCCCGATGCTGGTCGGCTGACGGCGAAACATCCGCACGACCACGGGGACCTGTTGGCGTTCCACCCCCAGGACAAACCCGCAGGCCATGGCCGGTAGGTTCCACCAGGCCGCGCTGACCGGCGCGCGGTGGGCGGCCAGCGCGACGTCACCAGACGCGTGCTCATGCCGCCAGTTGCCGGGCAGCCGTACGGGGACAAGCCGTCCCAATGGCAGCGCGGCCATGGCGGCCGGCGCCTGACGGCCGCCCAGCCGACCCAGCCGCCAGCCACCAGCCGCTGCCGAGCGCAGCAGCAGGGCCGTCAGGCGTGCCAGTGCGTCGCTGTCATCCGCGGCGACTCGGATCAGGCCGCTCATCACCGGCCGTTCGTCCGCATGCCGCCCGGCCGCGAGGCCCACGCTGACAGCCACGGATTGCGCCGCCGAGGCAAGCGTGGCCGCGGTGGCCACGAAGGTCGACAGCCCGGCCGGAGGCCACCGGATGACCTGGAACGAAGCGCTCGTGGACGCGCCGTGGCGCAGCCAGGACCAACCCTCGGCAAGGACGCCCCGGCCGCCCGGAGCGGAACCGGGGGAGTATTCGGCGCAGGGGTCTGCCGGAGCCAGCCCGACCGCCCTGGCCAGAACGTCGCGTGCCTCCTCGGGGCCCAGCGGCCGAGCCGGGCTGCCATTCGCCCGCAGCACCTCGACGGCCTGCTCCACCCGTCGCCGGATCGGCTGTCTCAGCTGCTGGACGGAGGCCGCCGTACCCAACACGCGTCTGCTCAGATCGGCATGGTCGAAGCGCAGCACCACGTGGACGGTGCGCGCGAGTGGGACGGCGGTCACCGGGGCGGGGGCCTCCCCCGCGCCCAGTGACCCGGGCGGATGGGGCTGCTCCGCCGCCATGGGATCGGTGGTAGCTCCAGCGACGAGGATGACGAGCTGTACTCCGCGTATCCGCGTCGTCGAGTCCGCGGACAGCAACGCCACCAGCCCCGTCAGCGGTAACGCCCCGTCGGCCCGCGGCTCGAGCGGCCCTGGCTCAGGGCCGAGCTCCAGGAGCGCGGCCCAGCCGTGTCCGTCGTGGACGACGCCGATCCGGCTGCCACCCCGGCCGGGAACAGAACCGATTCCCATCCCCGGCACAAGCCCACCGAGCACGGGGGCTGCCAGCCCGTCGGTCGTGCCGCGGGCCACATCACCGTCGGCCTTCGTCCGGCCACGGCCACGATGAGGGCCACGGCCACGTGCGGCAGCCAGCCGCGCCAGGCGGGCCAGGCGGGCCAGCGGCGCGGCGCCGTTCGACGCGACAATCATTACCGCAACGGAGAGCACAACAGGCCGGCCGACTGTCACCCAGTCGTATCCCCAAACGATGAGAACGGCCAGCAGCACAACGTGGACCACGAGCGCCGTGCGGACGTTGAGGCCCAGCACGTGACCAGCTGTCCGCACCCGCTCGACTCGCTCCGGCAACGGCGAACCGGGGTGAGGGTCCCGCTGACGGTTGCGGCGGAGCCCCGGGATGCCGACGGAGGTCACTGCGAACCGTTCCCGGCAGCTGCCGCCGTCTGGTCGTGAAACGCACCGCCCGCACCGCCCGCGACATCACCGGGCAGCTCCAGGGCCGCGACGGCCGGGGCCGGCCGCGCGTCTGGTCCGGGCTCGACCGGTTGCCACGCCGGTATCACGACAACCGGTTGGACGTGCACCCGGTCCAAGCCCTCCGGTGGTATACCCGCAGCTGGGGCCTCGGTGCTGTCCCGGTGAACCGGGGCGGCAACAGCCGGCACGGGCGAGTCGGTCGCCAGCGCCTTTTCCGGCTCCGCCGTCGGCCTGGGCCACCGGCGCGAGCGGATGGTCACCCTCCGCCCAGCCGGCATACGCTTCCCGGCCACGGCTGGGCGCAGGAGCGGGAGCCGCGATGGTCGTCCGGGGCGGGTCGACAGGTCGTCGCCCTGCCGGGACTGCGCCCGGCGTTCAAGCGCCCAGGGCAGGATCAGTACAGTCACCACCAGCATCCCAACAGACGCGTAGAGTACGTCAAGTGTCCAGTGCTCGCTCGGCAGGCCGCTTGTCCTAGGTGGAGTGGTCAGCGCTGTCCTGCCGGCCTGAGCCGCGCCGGTATCCGGGGCAGCCGTGGCCGAAAGCACGCTGCCGGCGGTAGGCGCGGATTCACCCCCACCCGCGCCACCCAGCCAAACCGCAATACCGATCAATATCGCACCGGCCATTCCAACGGCGAGAATGAGCACCGTTCCGCCGATACCCCTGGCTCGACGCGAGCGGTGCCGGCCCGCGGGCATGAGAACATCCACTTTCAGCACAGTCATCCCCGCCATCCGGGTCGTCACCATCCGGGCCGTTGCCATTCAGCCGGTGGAACCGGATAGACCTGTTTCGCCGGCCCCCAAGGAATGCACGTCCCACACCCCGTTGGAGGTTCGACCGAGCCCGGTTGAACCAGCCGCAGGCCGGATACGTGCCTTTCTCGAGAAGTACAAAGCCGTATCCCGGAGGAGCGGAACCGATGAGCGACTATCCGCCTGCCAGGGCGTGTCTGATGGATGCTGGTCGATGCGGAAGATGATCCAGAAAGCGGCCTGCGCGGCGGAGAAGGCCTGGACAGCGATGTTCTGTCCGGACCGCCGGCAACGCGGCAAGACGTCTTCTGGGCACCGATCCCCGCGATCGACGATCTGTCAGACACGCCCTAGCCGCCGGGGAGGCCGTGTCTCACCGCTGGCGGTCACCGGGTCTTCGCGTCGGCCGCTGACCGTACTGATGACAGCCGTGGCGCTCATGGCCCTCACCCAGTCGTGGTCACCCGCGAGCGGAGAACCGCCGGTGGGGACTCCAACGCCGACGGGAGCACCAGCCCAGCCGCTGGCGCCGCCGGTCACCCCACCACTGGCCACAGGCTGCGCGCCACCGTCGACCGAGATCGTGCGGACCATGCCGTGGGCGCAGCGGCGGCTGGGAGCGGCCGGGGTGTGGAATCTGACGCGCGGCGCGGGAGTCACCGTTGCCGTGATCGACACAGGTGTGGACGCGGCAGTGCCCCAGCTCGCGGGGCGGGTCCTCGCGGGCGCGGACGTGACCGGGCAGCGGGTGCCGGCGAACACCGACTGCTCGGGCCATGGCACGTTCGTCGCCGGTATTATCGCGGCCGCCCCCGTGCCGGGAACCCCGGTCGCCGGGATGGCGCCTGAGGCGACCGTGCTGCCCATCCGGCAGGCGTCCAGGGACTCCGACGGCACCGCCGCGGGCCTGGCCGCGGGCATCCGCGCCGCGGTCGACGGCGGAGCCTCCGTGATCAATATTTCGACCAGCGCCTTCTTCCCCGATGACAGTCTGCATGCCGCGATCCGCTATGCCACGGACCGGGACGTACTGATCGTCGCGGCGGTCGCGAACCAGGCTGAGAACGGCAACCCCCGGACGTACCCCGCCGCCTACCCGGAAGTGCTGGCGGTGGGCGCGACCGGTCAGAACGGCCAGCCGGCGGGCTTCTCGGAAGCCGGTGACTACGTGGATGTGGCCGCGCCGGGAGAGGGCGTGATCAGTCTCGGCACGGGCGGGTCCGGCCATCTTGTCGGCGACGGAACCAGCTACGCGGCGCCTGAGGTGGCTGGAGTCGCCGCGCTCGTTCGGGCCTACCGGCCGGAGCTGAGCGCGGCGGCGGTCCGCCGCCGGATCGAGCTCACAGCGGACCGGCCCGGCGGCCGGCTGCCCGACCCCCAGCTGGGCTGGGGGGTGCTCAACCCGGTTTCCGCGGTGACCGCGGAGCTGCCCGGGGAAACCGCGGGCTCGGCATCGCCGTCCACGGCTACCGGCGCGGTACGAAATGTCATGCTGCCGCAGGTCCGCCCCAAGCACGCTCCTCGCGGCATTACCCTGATATTCACCGCGGCGGCCCTTTCCGTCGCGCTTGTGGGAGTCGCCGGTATCCGTGTCGCTCGGGCTGGCCTGCGGCGGCAATGGCGCCCCGGGACTGGGAAGGAAGCCATGGCTGAACTGTCCCGTCGGCGTCGGCATCCCGCCTAAGAGCGCCCGGCAATAGGGGT
>NZ_CAKJTM010000189.1:0-4982 GCF_917627345.1 Protofrankia sp. CiP3
TCCCTACCGCGACCGTCCGACCCCGGAGCCCGAGCCGTCGCCCGCAACGTCGTCGCCACCACTGGCCGCCGTGCGACACCGCAACTGACGGGCATCGGATTCGATTTCCGCTTACTCGTCGGCACTCAGCGCTACCTTTCCTCCTGTGTGAGCGTCGTTAACGGCAGCCCAACTCCGGCCGTCAGGCTGGTCCTCACGACAGCGCGGGGGTCAGCTGTTCTCGCCGTCGACGGGCGGCACGGCCGGGCGGCCCTGGACCCCGGTGCGCAGGATGCCGTCGGCGAAGGTGAGCAGCACGGCGCCCCACACCGTGGCGAACAGTTCCCCGGCGCCTACCAGGCCGACGACAACGGCGGCCGCGCCGGCGAGCAGTGTCAGCGCCAGCCCGACGCCGGCCCAAACGGTCGGGGTCGTTGGGGGGTGGAGTCGTCCACGCCCTCCGAGCCGGGGAGGCGGTCTCCAGCGCGATCGCGGAGTCCGCGGTCAACCAGGTCGTCAGCAAGCGGATGGTCAAGAAACAACAGATGCGCTGGTCACCGCGCGGTGCGCACCTGCTCCTGCAGGTCCGCACCCGCGTCCTCAACGACGACCTCGCCGCGGACTTCGCCCGCTGGTACCCCACCAGCCCCGCGCACGAGACCGATCAGATCATGTGCGCTGCGTAGCTTCCACACTTTGTCCCGGTCCCCTCACCGCGTACGCCACGCTGCTGGAGCGCGACCGCCCGGACGGGCTCGTGCCCGACGAGCTCGGCGGGACCATTCGTCAGAAGGTGACGTACAGCCCGCAGTGCTGCTCGTCGGTGGTGCGCAGCATCGTGTCGAACTCGGTGAGGGTATCCGACCAGAGCTGGCCGGCCATTACCTCGGCCAGTCGCTCACGCTGCTGGCGTACGGAATCCCAGGAACGCAGGTAGGAACCAAGTTTACCCGGGTCGAACGGGTTGTCAGGCGGCCCGAACGCTTCGCCACCGATGAGCGGGTCGACGTCCTGGTCAACCTCACGGGCCAGGTCCATACCGACCTCCTCCCAGCCGTCACCGAGCCCGATATCCTCGGCCGGGTCGTAGTAGGCGGTCAGTGCCAGGTCGCCGAGCCGGTGCGCGTCCGCCGCCGATTCTGCCGCCCGCCAGTGACTGTCGAGCGGGGTACCCGTGTCCGGATCACGCAATCGATCACGATGAGTGTCGATGAATGCGACGAGCGGCGCGAGGTCGCCCGTGTCTAAGGCCCGCCTCAGGATTGGCGCGAGCTCGCCCTGAAACCCGCCGTAGTCCAAGGCGAATGCCCGGTGCTGGTTGGCCATCGGGCTCCTCACTCCCCCTCCGGCAGCCACGGCATGAGATCCCGCGGCGAGTACACATCCTGCCCGACGATAGCGCCTGTCGCCAGATCGTACCGGTTGATGATGATCTGATCAGGTAGCCGCCCCTGGCTCTGTTGGTACCCCTGTATATATCCGATAATCTGCTGGATGTACTTGGAGAACGGCCGGCCGTCCGGCTTGTAGTCCTGGATTTCGTCGCGGCCGAAGCTGACCCCGTCCGGCCGAACGGTCTGAGTGCCAGCGCCCTGCGGTTGTCCGGTGCGTAGGTCGACCCGCCTGGGTACCCGGACCCGATTGCCGCTCGCGTCGGTCAGAAACTCGTCGACCAGGTCCCACCGTCCGGACGCCCGGTCCTGCCCAGCGAAGTTGGTGTGGGCCTGGGTACCAGCTCGGTTGAAGACGGTCGAGCCGGTGACCGGATTGGTACCCAGCGGCGGGGGGCGCAGCCGATACTCCCGGCGGGCCGGGTCGTAGTAGTACGCATTGGGATTCCCGGCCGCCCGGAAGGGTACCTGTGCCCCGCCAGCGATCCTGTCGGCGATGGACTGCCCGCCGGCCGGGATGGGCCGGCCGGTCGCCGCGAGTACGGGCAGCTGTGCGCGCAGCACACTGGCGAAGTCGGCCGTGGACAGCGCACCGCGTATGAACGCGGCGACGGCGAGACCGACCGTGGTCGCCGCGGCGGCACCGCCCAGCAGCAGGCTGCCGACAAGCGGCGGGGTTGTCGGGCAGTCACTACCGCCGACGCCACCCCCCTTGTAGCTGATACCGCACGCGAGCGCGTTCGCGGGGGACAGCAGGATCAGGCACAGCACACACAGCAGGAGCGCGGCCAGGCGCCCGAGAACGGGGGTACCCTTCATCAGGCTGGCACCTCCACGACGGTCGCGAGTCGCTGCCGGCGGGCGAAGACCCCGGCCCGCAATGCACTTTCCGGCGGACCGTCGCCAGGCCCGTACGCGAGTCGGGCGGCCAGGTCGAACTGGGCTGTCTGCAGTTGACCGACTGCGGTGTACCCGGCCCAGCCATACCGCCGGAGCATGGTGACCCGCAGCCACAGACGCTTCGCCGGGGTCAGTAGCACGGGAATTTCCGGCTCGGTGACCGCGCCGAATCCACTCGCGGCCTCGGCGCGCAGCGCGATCGCGATCGCGGTTCCGTCACAGCGCCGGCCCACCCGCAACAACATCATGTAGAGCACTACGAACGGCCCCTGAAGCACGGCCAGAACCAACGGCTGCACCAGCATCACGTCCCACGACGGGTGCGCTTTCCAGCCGTGCGGCTCCGCATGGCCCCACCAGCGCAGCAACGCGTTGCTCGCAAAGTGCGCGCAGGCCGAACCGACATAGCCGCAGCCGATCGCGATACGGCGCAGCCGCACGTCGTCCAACTGCCGAGCAACCCCGAACGCCGCCCCGAGTACCGCGGAAAACGCGGTGTGTGCGGCCATCACGCCGACCGACTGACGAATCCAGAACTGGAACTCGGCGCTGACGCCATTGAACGCGGTGATGTATTCGACGCTCTCGGTCAGGTTGAAGCCGAGGCCGACCGCGGCACCGAGCACCACGCCGGAAACCACGCCGTCGAAGTACCGGCGGAACAGCAGGTACACCAGTAGGACGCCGGTACCCTTGCCGAGTTCCTCGAAGAGGCCGGCGCTGACGAACACCATGGTGTAGACGTTGTGCATGGTGCGCAGCAGGTCCATGCCACCGCCGAAATATGCGGCGCCGTACTGCATGGTCCAGATGTTCATCGAGCCGCCGAAGCCAGTCGCGATCAACGCACCCCACCCGAAGACCGTGAGAAACAGCCACAGTGGTACCCGCCGCAGGCGCTGTAGGCGGTACACGGCGAGCAGCGCGAGTCCGGTAGTGGGGAGGCATGCGATCAGCGCTGCGGGATGTCCGAAGAGCGTCCACACGGGGTACACGGTGAATGGCAGCAGCAGGGCCGCGGCGATCATAAGCCGGAGCACAGGCGTGCCACCGCGCATCCGCGACCAGATTGCGATTCCGGCAGCCACCAGCCAACCGACGATCGCGAGCCAGAATGCCACCTTCGGCGCGGTCGGCCACATGGTGCCGAGCAGGCTGACGAGCGGCTCCTCAGGCCGGCGGTGCGGGCGCGCGATGTCAATGAGCAGTTGTATGGCGTAGAGCCCGGAGAACAGCCCGCCGATGGCAAGCAGCGGGCGGGTCGCACGATCGATCATCATCTGCCCAGTCGCGTGGGTAGGGGGAACGGGAACCCGGTCGGAAGGTCCGTGGGGAAGTCCGTGGGAAGGGGGAACGGGAACCCGGTCGGAAGGTCCGTGGGGAAGTCCGTGGGAAGGCTGGTGGGCAACTGTGGCATTCCGCCCGGCCCGGTCGGTAGTCCGGGTACCCCAGGTAACTGCACCGTGGGGGCCGCGACGCCACAACTGGATGCCAGCCCGAGGATGGCGAGTGCGACGCCGAGCACACCAGCCGCCAGGACCAGGAGGAACGGGACGTTGGTCCTCACGGCATTTCTCACCACGGCGCCCGTGGGCACCGGCGCACGGACAGACTCCACCTGGCCTCCACATAGGGCGCCAACATCGGCCGCCGACATTCTAGCGGATATTAATGAGAAATGCCTCGACTGGACAAATTGGTCTATACCTTCTGGCACGTTTGCCCTGGTCGGGGGCCTGGAGACTGTCGGGGCAGTCCAGACCAGCAATTTCTCATTAATACCAGCCCGGGTTACGCCGCCCTGCTTTGCCCACCGACCGCGTTGAGGGGCCATGATCCACAATGGACACCGTTGGGTGCCAGACCTTGCCGATCGGCAGCAGCCTGAGCTCAGTTCTCGGTTGCGATTTGCTCGATCACGAGCACCCGCGGAGCCGCAGTTCAGCGGCGGATCCGGGTCCTACCAGCCGAAGGGGCACCCCTGACCAGGGGTGTCGGTAACAAGTGGTGATCCCGGGGAGCAGGACCCGTTTGTCGACCAGCCAGACCACCGCTCGGTCGAACAGGTCGCGCCGGCTGTCGCGGGTTTTCTGCACGCGGGAGGCGATGTAGGCGGCCACCTCCTGCTCGGCCTGGCCGAAGTCCCGGTAGCCCAGCAGGTCGCGGATCTCCCAGGCGTGCTCGTACTTGGTCTGCTGCCGCTCCGGGTAGAGCTTGGCGCACGACCAGTCGGCGATGCCCAGCTGCTCGGCCATGTACCGGATTACGACCTCTGGCACGCCCATCGGGTCCGAATCTGTAAGGAACATACCTAACATCCGAATTGTTCCTAATTGAACGGCCCAACCCAGCCGGTTATGCAGGCGCCGTTTCGACTGGGCCAGCGCGAGTGTGTCGGCGTCGAGGTAGAAGAACCGCTCCAGCTCTTCGGGGGTGGGATCCGCCACGAACCTGCCGTACCGGCTCACCTGCTCGCTGGACAGGTACTCGTGTGACACGGGCCACTACTGTAGGCACCTGCTCGTCCGCCGCTCGGCAGCACCCCCACGGCGGATCCCGCCCGCGCACCCGGCCTGACCTGCGGCTCAGCGCTTACCGCTAATTCTCGGCCGGATAGTCCCCAGACCCGGCCTCGGCTAGAGGGCTTGGGCGGGCGAAGCCGCGAAGGATGGGTCAAGTTCGGGGTGTGCAGGTCAGGCCGCGAGCCCGGCG
>NZ_CAKJTM010000190.1:0-4975 GCF_917627345.1 Protofrankia sp. CiP3
AGTCCATAATGGATGCACCCAGTGTCCGCCGCTATGCCCCCATAGCCGCTGTCATGTTCCGTACAGGTCCCGGTGGGCGGGCCAGAACATGCCGGCAGGTGAGGGCGACTCGGGTCAGCCTCAGGGCTCCGACGTGTTCGGGATATGCCAGTTGTGTCAGGGGAGCCGTGAGGGCGCAGTGCGTCGGAGGTCCGGGATGAAGCGGTAGCCAGCGCGGCGCAGGACGTCGATGACGGCTGAGCGGATGGCGGCGAGGTTGGTAGGGGTGGTGTCGGCATCCTCGCTGAAGGAGATAGTACGTACGTCATGGACCTTGCCCTCGATGTGCCGGTGCCCTTGCTCAGCAGCGCCAGCGCCCCGGCCAGCCGCTATGAAGAAGAAAACGTTCAACTAGGAGCATGGCTCTGGTCTCTGCAGACCGCTGACCAGGGAAAACATGCGGAAGAAGATAGACCGGCGGTCTCTAGCGGTCGGCGCACCGCACGCATCATGCTGGAAGCAGGGGGCTCAGCAAGCTTGATCGCAACGGAGCAGGCTTCTGAACCTGCCCCAACAGCCCGCTTCGAGCTCCTGACTTTAGTGCTACAGAGCTAGATCACATTTTGTGTATCATGATCCCGAATTAGAGATGCTTCTGGCCGGTCCGCTGATGGTCCTACAGATGGGGCAAACATCCCAATTCCGTGTAGAAAAACATGATCCTACTCCAAGTATAAGGATCTAGCTCTGTAGTGTTAGGGTCCTGACGCGAGGCGGGCGGTGCGCTGACCGCTAGAAGCCGCCCCTTGTCTCCAGGCTGCGAAGCCACTCCCGTGAGTCACAAGGCTGATAGTAACGCATGGCGTGGAGTGCCATAATGCCACCGAAACCATCCAGTCAGGAGGTGGCAAGTGGTGACCACCACGGCTGTGGCCATCCGCTCGGCGGCCCGGTGGGTACCCCGACGGTTCCCGCGCACGGTCTGGGGCCGACTGTGGATCATGCTGCTTGCTGCCGTGGCGGTCTCCGTCGCGTTCGGCGTCGCAACAAATCTGGTGCTCGCCCGACAACAAAACGTGGTCGCGTCCCTCGCCGCCGACGACGGGCCGGCCAGCATCGACACCGCGCGGGTACACACAGCGCTGTCAGACGCGGACCAAGCCGCAGCGACGAGTTTCCTGTCCCAGGGGGCCGAGCGGCTGGGCGGCTCCGGCCCGATATATCAGGACAAAATCAAAATCGCGACCCAGGGGCTGGCCAAGGTGGCCGCAGTCACCCCCGCCGGAGGCGTCAGCGCTGAACAGGTTCAGGCCATCGAGGCGCTGATCGTCGTGTATATCGGACTCGTCGACCAAGCTCACGCGAACGTGGACCACGGCAATCTCAGCGTGACCTATCTAGCGTACGCCTCCCACCTCATGCACACTTCGGACACCGGTATCCTCGCGCGGGTCGACCAGCTCGCTGCCTTGGATGCAACGCAAGTCGCTCGGCGAGGCTCCACCCATTGGCTGTCGTCGGCCGTGATCGTCGCCCAGTTCATTGGGGGCATGGCACTTATCACCCTGCTCGTCGGTATCCAGGCGTTTCTGGCGCGGAGGTTCCGGCGGGTGCTGAACCCGGCGCTGTGCGCGGCGACCGTTCTTGGGATCATCCTGCTCACGCTGACGTCGTTCCAGACCGCCCACACCCGCAACGACATCCATGACGGAGTGGCTGCGCTCCAAGGTGTGATCGGGGCCGAGATGGATATGGCTCTCCTCGCCGATGATTACGGTGCCCGCGCCAGATCCCTCATCGCCCCACAGGACGTCGCGAATGCTCTCCCAAGCGTTGGCGGTGGGGATGCCGTCGACAGCCTGCGAGTTGACCGGACGGCGGCCACCATGTTCGCAGGCGCAACGAACGCCAAACGTTTCAGCAGCCTGCTGGATCCCGTTCTTCGCCTCGATGCCACGGAAGCTGAGCGTACGGCAGTCTCCCAGGCGAACACGGCATACCGGGAATTCACCACCATTGACCAGGATATGAAAGTCGACGCTAGCGATACCGACGCTGACCATACCCGGGAGGCTGTCTTGGCGCCCCGTACCAGCAGGCTTTTGAACGCATACCAGCGGACTGAGGACGCACTCGGCGCGACGGCTGAGTCTACGCAGCGACGCTTCGACACGGCGACGCATGCCGCCGCGTCGAAGTACTGGCTCGGCACCGGTATCCCGGTTCTAACCGGCGTGGTGGTACTGCTGCTGATCATCGGGGTTTTCCCCCGACTAGGCGAGTACCGGTGATGATCGTACCGGTGCGGCGGATCGCCGCGATTTGTCTGACGTTGCTCCTCGCCAGCGTCTGGCTGCCCTCTTGTTCAGAGGGCGACACAGCCGGCACCGTGACGGTGTTCGGCCCCTGGACTGGCTCGGAACAGGACTCTTTCCTCGCGATGGTCCGACCGTTTGAGGTGAGGACCGGGATCCGTGTCCGGTACGAAGGGGCGCGTGACTTGGACGCCGTAGTCACGAGCCGGCTGCAGAACGGAACCCCACCGGATCTCGTAGCCTTGTCCACCCGCGGCGAACTGTTGGACCTGTCCGCCCGTGGTGCCCTGCTGTCACTCGACTCGGTCCTCGAGCCGCAGATGGCGAAGCAGTACGGCTCGGAGTGGCTACGGCTCGGGCAGGACAAGGGCAAGCAGAAGGCAATCTTCGTCAAGGTGGCGCTGAAGGGCCTCGTTTGGTATTCGCCGACGTCGTTCCAGGCCGCCGGCTATCAGCCGCCTGCGGACTGGACCAGCTTGGCCGACCTCACCCACCGGATCCAGGCGGCAGGTGATAGGCCCTGGTGCCTGGGACTGGAGTCGAGTTCGACGTCGGGGTGGCCGGGTACCGATTGGGTGGAGGACATCTTGCTGCACCAGGCGGGTCCGGAATTCTACCGACGCTGGTCACAGGGGCAGCTGGAGTGGACCTCGCAGAAGGTGAAGCAGGCATGGGAGACTTGGGGCAAGATTATCAACGACTCCGTTGCTGGCGGCCCGCTCGGCGTCTTGCTGACCAACTTCGGGAACGTCGGCAACGGCATGTTCACCGACCCGCCTCGCTGCACCCTTGACCACGAAGCCTCATTCATCACCGACTTTTACAAGCGCTACAAGCGCGATGGCCACCCTCTTGTAGCAGGCAAAGACTTCGACTTCTTCCAGCTGCAGCCGGACAACCCTGGCACCTCGACACAGGAGGTCGCCGGGGACCTGCTCGGCATGTTCCGGGATACGCCCGCGGCCCGCCGGCTCGTCCGTTACATCGCCACCCCCGAGGCACAGCAGATATGGGTTCACCGGGGGGGCGCCATCTCCCCGAACCACGAGGTCCCACTCGACGCCTACCCAGATACGGTGTCCCGGAAGATGGCCCAGATCGCAGTCGATGCCACGGACGTCGAATTCGACGCGTCCGATCTCATGCCGGCCGCCATGCAGACTGCCTTTTACCAGGCGGTGCTCGCCTACATCGCCGACCCAGGCCGGTTGGAAAGTCTGCTCGAAAACTTGGAGGACGTGCGCACGCTTACTTATTGATCCGCAGCCTCACTTGTACCGTAAGACCCTCGGGCTGCCCCCGGCTCCGCAACACCAGACCGACACGACATCGCGGCAGTTCCTGCGCACCCAGGCGTCGACGATGCTGGCAGTGGACTTCTTCCACGTGGACTGCGCGGTGACGCTGCAGCGTCTGTACTGCTTCTTCCTCATCGAAGTCGGCTCCCGCACCGTCCACATCCTCGGGGTCACCGCCCACCCCGACGGTCCGTGTGGACCACCCAACAAGCCCGGCACCTTACTCATGGACCTCGGTGACCGGGCTGCCGGGCTTCCGGTTCCTGGTCCATGACCGGGCAGGTCAGGTCAGGTCAGGTCAGGTCAGGTCAGGTCACCGCATCCTTCGACGCGGTCCTCGCCGACGCCGGCATCACCGCGATCAAGAGCCCACCCCGAACCCCGCGGGCGAACGCCTACGCGGAATGGTTCGTCCGCACGGCCCGGACCGAGGTCACTGACCGGATGCTGATCTTCGGTGAGTGGCATGTGCGCACCGCCCTGGCCGAGTACGCGGCCCACTACAACGGACGACGGCCTCACCGTGGCTGCGCTTTTCAACCACCACGGCCTGACTACCCCGTCGCAGACCTGACCAGGGAGCGGATCAAGCGCCGGCCCGTCCTCGGCAACTTGATCAACGAATAGGAACGAGCCCCTAAAATCCCAGGTCAACGCCCGTAGCCGACTTCTGACACCCCACATGGTCCCGCGTCGAGCGACTGGGTCATGAACACGACATTATGGCTTTCCGCAGCCTGCCTCCGATCCACTTGTAGGGATGGCGCTGGTGGGCTGGTTGCCGTGCTGGTCAGTGCACCGGGTGGCGAACGCGGCGGCGGTCGGGTCTGCGTCGAGGTCGCTGTAGAGGTGGCTCGCGCGGGGCGGTGGGGTGCTGCGGGCCGCGTAGCGCGTCAGCGAACCCGTGGAGGCGGCGGCTGACGCGGCCCCCAGTTGACCAGCGCCGAATCCGACTCGCTGCCGTAGAAGGTCTCGCCCCCGTGGTCGGCTGGTCGCCACGGGGTCGCTGGGCGCGTCGTCGGCAGAGCCAGCCGAGGAAGAAGGCCAGTGTGGTTAGCGGCGCCAGCACCAGGCTGAGTAGGACGCTGTCGGTGTGGGTGGCGCCGTGGCTGGGCGCGGTCGCGAGGAGGATCGCGGTGGCGGTATGGACCGAGTGCCCCGTACCAGGCCGGCAGCCTCGTCCCCGTGGTGGTCTGGTGGGTCGACATCGCGGTGCGGGTCATCGTCCGCCGGGCGGCCGTGTGAGGAAGGATCGTGGTGCCTGGCGGCCCGGCCTGGTTTGTGATCCCCTGACGTAGGATGTCCCGGGTCTGTATCTGCCACTGACCTGCGACTATCTGTAGCGTGAAGTAATCCCCTGTCGCGACAGGGCCAGCCCGACGA
>NZ_CAKJTM010000191.1:0-2371 GCF_917627345.1 Protofrankia sp. CiP3
GGGGCTGTAAAAAGAACGGTGTAACTCCCATGTCACACTCTGTGTATAGGCGCAGGTAGAGGAGACACCAGATGACCACCACAACGACAGACCCGATGTCCGACACGATCCCTGACAAAGCCGCCGATGCCCTCGGCGCTGGCACGGTACCGGTGCTCGACGAGGAGCTCGCCCGGCGCCTGGTCGCGCAGGCCCGCGCCGAAGAGGTACGAACGCGTTCGATCGACCGCATCGCCCGGCACACCCGCCAGCTGGCGGAACGCCTCGACGATCCGATGGGACGCTGACGCCGCCGGCATCGAAGCGCTGAGCTGGCTCACCGGCATCGCCGGGCTCCCCCGGGACGCGGCGACAGAAACGATGCGCTGGTCGGCCCGCACCATGCTGCACGCCGCGCTTGCCGGAAACCCGCCACCCCGTAACCGGCCGACAGCGGCTACCGCGTGCCGCCGGCCAGCAGCGCACCCGCGGCATCAAGAACATCCAGGTGGGTCACTGTCGGCTCGCCGGGCGGGCGGGCGCCACCAAACGCGGCGTCCACCGCCGGGTGGATGCGTTCCGCGAAGGCCTTCGCGCAGGCCTCCTGCGACTCCCACACGTCGATGTAGCGCAACCCACCGTCCGGGCGGCGCACGCACAGGTGCAGCAACGAACCGGCCAGCGGCTCCGGCCCCAGATTTTCTATGATCTTCCGGTACAGCTCCTCGCCGATCGGAACGTCCTGCAGGTAGGCGTACACCATGGTCCACTTCCCTCCCCGTCAAGATCCGAACTACTATCGGACCATCCGAAGCACATTCGGTTGAATGTCGGTACCGTAGACCCCGATGAGCGAGAGCGTCAACCACCCCACCCGCCGCTACCACGCGCCCCGTCGGGCCGAACAGGCCGCGGCCACCCGCCGCGCGGTCCTTGCCGCCGCCCGCGAGCTCTTCATCGAGCGTGGCTACACCGCGACCACCGTCGCCGACATCGCCGCCCGCGCCGACGTCGCGGTCGACACCGTCTACGCCACCGTCGGGCGCAAGCCCGTCCTGCTCCGTGAGCTCGTCGAAACCGCGATATCCGGCGCTGAGCACGCGATCCCCGGACCCGAACGCGACTACGTCACCCGCATCCGCGCCGCCCGTAGCGCCCAAGACAAGATCACTATCTATGTCGACGCGCTCGTCTCCATCCAGCAACGCCTCGCACCCGTCTTCTTTGCCCTGCGCGACGCCGCCCACCGCGACCCCGCCTGCGCCAGCCTCTGGACCGAAATCTCCGACCGGCGGGCCCACAACATGCGCCTGTTCGCCGCAGACCTGCGCGCCACCGGAGACCTCCGTGACGACCTCACCGACCAGCAGATCGCCGACATCATCTGGAGCATGAACGCCGCCGAATACTGGGTACTCCTCGTCCACGAACGCGGCTGGACCCCGCAGGCCTTCGGCGCCTGGCTCACCGACGCCTGGACCCGCCTGCTTCTCACCCCACGACAAGACTGAAAGATCGACCCATGCCGCCGGCTCCCAACCGCCGCATCCGAGGACTTCAGCGCCCAGCTCGCGGTGCCGCCCGACTGAGCTGTTCGGCTGTGGTTGACAAGTGCCACGGCGTGTTTCGGAAGCCGTCGTTCGATCAGGGGCAGCCTGGACGCGCCGAGCCGGACAAAGGCCCCGTTGTTGGCGGTTACCGGAAGATTTTCTGGCGCTCCCCCCTGGGGGCATTGTTATTGATCATGTGCTGCGGTCTGACTGTCCTTCTGCGGGAGCTGAATGCTGGCGGGCCCGGTGCGCGCGGGCCTTGCGGCGGTTGCCGCACTCGGCCATCTGGCACCAGACGCCCATGCGGTTCTTGGCGTTGTCGTAGAACGCCCACCGGCAGTCTTCGGCGGGGCACACCTTCAGCCGCTTCCATGTCCCGTCGATCGCGGCGACCGCCACGATCCACAGGAGCTGGGTGAACACGGCGTCGCGTCCACCGTTGGATGTCGCCAGGTGCGGGGTAAGCGCGTCACCGAACCGGAGCTGGAGAGGAGTGTTGTCGGCGAGGCGGTTGAGGGTGGCTAGCCAATCGATGCTCGGGGACGTCGGGCCGTTGGCGGACGCGGCGGCGCGCAGCAGCTCGCGGAAGTCGACGACGCGCCGTCGGTCGCTCTCATCGATCGTGCTGGGTGCGGCGGGCAGGTGTCGGGCAAGCCAGCACCGCATGCCGGTCGGGGTAGCGAAGTCGTCCGTACCTGCCTCGAGGTCCAGCGTGTTGATGAACGTGCGCACGATCTCCAGTTGGCCGGGGGCTTGTTGCTGTTTCAATGGACGAACCTCCAGTAACCTCTTATCATGTTTACAGGTTACCCTCCCGTGGCTTAGCGGTCAGCGCTGGGAGT
>NZ_CAKJTM010000191.1:2821-5332 GCF_917627345.1 Protofrankia sp. CiP3
TGACAACGACGCGAGGCGACGCCTGGCGCCGGCAGGCCCTGGATGAACTTCCAGCGCCGACCACTCAGCCGGAGCTTTCGGGTCGAGGACGTCAGGGAACGGGGTGATGAGGTGCTTGGTCGACATCAACGTGAGGGATGGGCCGTGCGGATGATCGATCGAGCCGGCCGGCGGGATGGTTCTGCCGTTAGCGGTGAGCTCACCCCTTCGGGCGGACCGGTCAGCCGACATGCTGGTCGGCGTTGTCCCCGGCTGCGTCAGAGGGGATCGCCGACGGTCACCGGAATGTCCGCCGTGCTGGCGGCGACCGTCCTGTGGGGTGCCGGCGGCACGGTAGCCGGATACCTGTTCGAGCAGGGGGTGGATCCGGTTGAGCTGGTGGCGAGTCGGACGCTCTTGACAGCGCTCGGCATGGTATGTGTGACGACCGCTCTGCCGGGACGCGGTGACGGCCGACGCGGGCAACTGCCTCGGAACAGCCTGTGGCTGGTAGTCGCTTTCGGTCTTGCGGTGGGCGCGGCAAATGGATTTCTGTTCATGGCCATCGCCCGTCTCCCGGTGGCTGTCGCCCTGGTGCTGCAGAATCTGGCCCCGAGCTTTGTGCTGGGCTGGCTGGCGTTGCGGGGCCGTCAGCGGCTGACCGTCCGGGTCGCGCTCGGGCTTGCCGCAGCGCTGGTCGGGGTCGCGCTGGTCGTCCGGCTGCCGAACACCCCCGTGCACCGGCTCAACCTGCTCGGCATCGCTCTGGGAATGGGGGCGGCCGCGGCGGTGGCGGCGTTCTCGCTGCTGGGGGCCAAAGCGACTCAGGCGTACGGCGCTGTCCGCGCCAATACCTACGCTTTTCTGGTGTCCAGCGTCGCCTGGACAGCGATCCTGCTACCGCACGGCGTCCCGCACATCCTCGCCCGTCATGAGGAGTACCCGGCGATTCTGTTCGTCAGCCTGCTGGGAACCCTGGCGCCGTTCGCGCTCTTCGCTTGGGGTATCGCCAGGGTGGGACCGCAAGCCGGCGCGGTGAACATCTCCCTGGAACCAGTGGTCAGTGGGATCCTTGCATGGTTGTGGCTGCACCAGGCCCTTGGGGCCATGGAGATCTTTGGTGGTGCTCTCGTGATCGCTGCCGTGGTCTACCTGCAGCGCCATACCCAGCAGGCCGCCGCTGAGACCTTCTCCAAACCCGTAGGCACCGAAACGGAATTCGATCATCGATGTAGCTACCCTTCGAAGACTGATCGCTCGATGCGAGCCCCTCCATGAAATCGGCCACAGAGCTCAAATCAACTTGAGTCCATCGTGTCCTGAACCGCTTTATCAGCTCATTATCGACGGTCCTCACATGTGTGGTAGATCAGTGAGGTTGCTAGGAAGAGGCGATCGTTATTCCTATCATGATACCGTCTTTCATCGTCCCATTCTAACGTACCTGTTCTCATCCCACTTGGGATCTGTAATGAAGTAACAAAATGCATCCTTGGGGGCATCTTCGCAGGTCGCGGGCCTGCGGAAGGCTCAAAATGAACGGGTTATTTCATTCCGGCTACTTAGCTGAAGCCTTGTCTCAAAAGTTTTTGGGTTTAGCTGTGCTGGTAAATTTTATTGAGATCTCCCTTGTTTGACAAAGAGCAAGTTTTTCTTAAGTGATGCAGGTCATACTAATTCAAATTGAATAATATGGTGCGGAGTTGATAAAACATAACCAGTAAAAAATATGGCCGGCGGCGAGGAGGGTGAGATGGGTATCGGAGTGCTGGGCGTGGGCTACTACGCGCCGGAGACGGAAATTGACAACGGTCAGATCGCTGAATGGGCCGATACTGAACCGGAGTGGGTACACGATCGCACAGGGGTGCGCAGCCGTCGATATGCTGCTGTGGGGGAGGCTACATCTGATCTGGCAGTCAATGCTGCCCGAAGAGCGCTGCGGGATGCTGGATGCGCCTCCGAGAAGATAGGACTTCTCGCGGTCGCCACGAGCACTCCCGACCAACCGCTACCGGGGACGGCGGCTCATGTCCAGCGTGAACTAGCTCTCCCCAGCGGCGCCGCATTCGACATCAATGCGGTATGCAGCGGCTATGTCTATGGGTGCATCGCGGCCGCTGGGATGCTTCTCGCCGGTGGCGCAAGCGGTCCGCGTAGCAGTCGCGACCACGCTCTCGTCGTGGGAGCTGACTCTTACTCGCGTATCATGAACCGAGCTGACCGAAAGACAGTCTCGCTGTTCGGCGATGGTGCCGGCGCTACAGTTCTCGGTCCAGTGCCGGACGGATACGGGATTATCGGGTACAGTCTAACCTGTGATGGGGGGTTGGCGGGGCTTGTAGAAGTTCCGGCTGGCGGCACCCGCTTGCCGTTGAGCGAGGATGTATACCGGCGCGAGGAGCACCTATTCCGCATGGATGGCCGGGCGGCGAAGGAATACGCAATGATGGCCGTCCCAAAAATGATCGATGAATGTGTGGAAATGGCGGGTGTCTCGTTGGATGAGGTCAGTCGAGTTATCCTGCATCG
>NZ_CAKJTM010000192.1:0-4724 GCF_917627345.1 Protofrankia sp. CiP3
CTAAGAGCGACCGGCAATAGGGACGCAGCGTCGCGGGGCTGGGGCACGCACCTCGCCGCGTTGTCGTCGGTCGCCACCCAACACCAGGGTGACTCCCTCCTCCGCCTTGCGATGTACGCACCCCAGCCCCGCTCCTTGATCCACACCCCTATTGCTGGGCGCTCTTAACGTCGTTGGTGACCACCTCGACGAGGCGCGCGGGGTTGTCGGACGCCGCAACGGCCTGCTGGTAAATGTTCATCGAGGTCCATGACCGGACCCGCCAAGCCTCACCGCTGGACGTACACTCGCGGGATACTCGAGGCAGGCTGGCCCCCGCAGGACTTATGGGGGCTGCACTGGCGTTATACGCACGACAGGACGGTGTGTGCGGTGATGACGGATG
Source organism: Protofrankia sp. CiP3 (assembly GCF_917627345.1). Lineage (NCBI taxonomy): Bacteria > Bacillati > Actinomycetota > Actinomycetes > Frankiales > Frankiaceae > Protofrankia > Protofrankia sp. CiP3. The sequence goes on from NZ_CAKJTM010000192.1 coordinate 386, forward strand.
CGATGAGTGACAGCCAATTTCTGCGTCCAGACGACCGCGCGGCCTTACGCGCCGAGCTGCGCACCATCGTCCGGCAGGGCGGAGTCCAAGTGGCATGCGCCGGTGAGGTGGGTGGCAACCGGTTGCGCCTGACGGAGTTCCTGGGCACCCGTACCACCAGCCTGCACAATCTGGAGGTCCCTTCCGGCACAGGACTGGGCGGCCGGGTGATCGTGCAAGGCCACCCGGTCTGGGTGACCAATTACACCAGCGCGCGCAGCATCACCCATGACTACGACCGTCCCGTGCTCCGCGAAGGTCTCACCTCCATACTCGCGGTCCCCGTCCACGCGGGTGGCCGGTGCCGTGCCGTGCTCTACGGCGCGGTGCGTCAGCCGTCCGCGTGGGGCGACCGGATACAGGACGCGATGGTCGCCGCGGGCCGGCGGCTCGCCCGCGAACTCGCGATCCGCGATGAAGTTGATCATCGGCTGGCGATGGCCGAGTCACTCGCGTCTGTCAGACAGCTGGAGCCCGCACATGCCGCCACGCTCGAGGAGCTTCGTTCGGTGCACTCCGAACTGCGGGCCATCGCCGGGGCCATGCCCGATTCGGCGCTGCAGCGCAGGATCTACGCGACCGCGCAACGTCTCGTCGCCGTCGGGGAGGGCGGGCCGACAAGAAACCCGGCGGTGCGCCTGTCCACCCGCGAGACCGATGTCCTCGCCCAAGTCGCCCTCGGCTGCACCAATGGCGAGGTCGCGGACCGGCTTTCGCTGTCCCCCGAAACAGTCAAGGCATACCTGCGATCCGCCATGCGGAAACTGGAGACGGGCACACGCCATGAGGCCGTCGTTTGTGCCCGCAAGTCAATGCTGCTCCCCTGACACCTCGCCCGGCGTGAGGGTCATCGAGATGGTACTGAGCCCAGTCCAGTCAGCCCAGTCCAGTCACTCAGCCGATTCGGTGCATGTCGGTACCTCCTGACCACTCGGTCTGCTCAGCCTTGACGGGACTGCGCTCGCTCCCCTGCCGAACCGCCCGATCAGTGATGAAGAATAGGGGCCATGCGCGACCGCGCTCTGATCCCCGCGACGGGCTACCTTCGCTGCCAGCCCACCGGATCCAGTGATCTGCACGACTCACGACACGAACTGGTCCAACGCGAGTATGTCACCGTTGCGCTGCGGGAAGCAACAGGTGCCCGGATCCGCCGCTACGCGCAGCGGGCGGCGTGCGGGTAGAGCCTGCTCCGCCCAGATGGTTTTTCCGCTGGGTGTGTAGCGGCTGCCCCAGCGCCGGGTGAGCTGAGCGACGAGGAGGAGACCGCGTCCGCCCTCGTCGAGGGTGTGGGCCCGGCGCGGATGCGGGGCGGCGTTGCTGCTGTCGGAAACCTCGCAGATCAGGGTGTCAGCTCGGATCAGTCGCAGGCCGACGGGGCCCCGGCCGTGCCGAATAGCGTTGGTGACCAGCTCACTGACCACCAGCTCGGTGGTGCACGCCAGTTCCTCCAACGCCCACGCCGCCAGTTGCTCGTGGGCTTGGGCACGGGCCTGGGCGACGGCAGCAGGGCCAACGGGCACATCCCAGGAAGCGACCTGGCTCTCGTCGAGACCGTGGGTGCGGGCTAGAAGCAGGGCCACGTCGTCGGCAAGGTGCTCGGGCAGCAGAACGTCCAGCGCCATGTCGCAGGCAGCCTCCAGGCAGTGGGCGGGTTCGGCCAAGACCCGGCGCAACTCGTCCACGCCGTCGTCGATGTCGCAGCCACGAGAGTCGATCAGACCGTCGGTGTACAGCGCGAGCAGAGAACCAGCGGGCAGTTCGACCTCGACGGCCTCAAAGGGAAGGCTGTCCAAACCCAGGGGCGGGCCGGTGGGCACGTCGAGGAAGGTCACCGTCCCGTCGGGGGTCACCACGGCTGGCGGGCGGTGACCGGCGCTGGCCAGCGAACAGCGTCGGGAGACAGGATCATAGACCGCGTACAGGCAGGTCGCGCCGATTTCGCTGCCCGCTTCCTGGTCCGACGACAGGTCCCCGTCCGCGAGCAGGCGGGCAAGCAGGTCATCGAGGCGGGTCAGCAACTCCTCCGGAGGCAGCTCGCTGTCGGTCAGGGCGCGCACAGCGGTACGCAGCCGGCCCATCGCCGCGACCGCCTGGATACCACGACCGGCCACATCGCCTACGACGAGCGCCACCCGCGCGCCGGACAGCGGGATCACATCGAACCAGTCCCCACCCACGCCCAGGTCACCGCTGGCAGGCCGATACCGGCAAGCCACCTCCACCGCCACCTGCTCCGGCAGCCGCTGCGGCAGCAGACCGCGCTGCAACGCAAGAGCAACCGCACGTTCCCGATTACAGCGACGGGCGCGCTCAATCGCCAGAGCTGCCTTGGCACCCAGCTCATCCGCCAGCAGGAGATCCTCGGCTGTGAAAGCGGCCCGATGATCACGACGAGCGAGAACCACCACGCCGAAGGTGGCAGCCCGGGCACGCAACGGTATGAACATCGCCGAATGGAAACCGTGATCATAGGCGGCCGCTGCGCGCGCCGGGCTGTCCACCACCCAGCGGCTGATTTCAGGGTCGCAGACCCGGTGCAGCACAGGACGGCCGGCAGCCAGGCAACGGGCCGGTGGTGAGAAGTCCGGGTAGATGTCCACGTCGCCCGATTCCACCGCGACCTTCATCTCGTCCGGGATGGTGGACCGGTAGGCGGTCCGGCGCAGGGTGACCGGGCCGGTGGGACGACCGGGTGCCGGTTCACCGCCCCGGTACACCGAGTCGAGCAGATCCACGCTCACCCAGTCCGCGCACCCTGGCACCACCATGTCGGCCAGTTCCTCCGTAATGCGCCGCACATCCACATCCACATCCACATCCAGCCTGCAGCCCACCTCGTCGTCGGGGCCCCACTCCCTACAGTTGATCAACGCACCGGCGCCCGGCAGCTCACTCCCCAAGAGAGCCGACTTCACCTCGGTCATCTCTGTTCTCGCTTTCTGCTGTGGTGGTCGAGATCTGCTACTGGATCATCACCCGGCAGGCAAGCCGTCGGGGGGAGGCCCACCTCTGCACGGTGCCTCATCGCCGTGATCCGCCGCTTCATCGACAGCTGGAAGGACCATTGCGAGCCGTTCGGCCGACCAACATTGTCGGCGAGATCATCCCGCACGCCACCGGCGGTCAAAGGACCTCGTTCACGCGCCACCGGGTCCATCCTCGATGGCCGACAGAGAACTGTGCGCATCCATAGCAAGCGGTGTCTGAGAGTCGGCTTCATAGCGGTCAGCGCGGAAAGTCGGTGTCGCGGTACTCTGCGCCGAAGCGGGTACCCGCGATTTCGCCCTCTCTTCCGCGCCGCATAGTCACCCTTGCCGATGCCCAGCCCGGTGAGCCAGGTCGCTACCCGGTCCGACCGGCGGACCAACTCGCCGTAGGTGCGCCGACGTCCCGAACGGTTCTCGTCCACGATCCACGGCGCCACCCGGTTGTTGTACCGGGCGACTGCGTCGAACCAGTCGATCGCCCAGTTGAACCGGCCTTCACACCGGGGCGAGCAGGACTCCTCCAGCGCCTTGCCGTAGTCCGTACGCGAGCTGAGGAGCAGGTCGCGGGCGGCGCGGTAGGTCTCGCTCGCGGCAATTGAGGTCATCGGCGGCCTCCTTCCAACTCCGTACAGAGTGGCGCTGGGCCGCCTCGCCTGCTACCCCCGGAAGGCGGTAGCAGGCGAGTTGCGGCCGACGGCCCGTCTCGGCCGAATTGGCGTGATGTGCTCGGCCGAGACGGCGCACGTCCGCGAACGGGAACAGATGTCGGTGGATAATCGGCCCCAGCCGCCGGCCGTCCACGAAGGGCGGACGGCCTACCTTGCTCCTGTAGGGGACTGCTCCACGGCGTCTTGGGTATCGGCGGCCTGCTCGTGCCGCGCTGCGTGGGGACCACGACTGCATGAAGGCGCACAGGCTGGCCGAGCCCCGTCATTCGATCGCGCCCCGCGGATCTGGCTGGGTAGGGAGCTGGCGTGGTGGCGGATGACCGGTCCGTTTCCAGCTCCCTCCCGTCGATTCCGTGCATCCGGTTCTCCCGCACACGGCTCACCGACGTCTTTCACCGCCGACATTTGGTGATCTCCAGGGACCGTTCGGTCGGGGAGCACGCACGGTCCCGTCAAGGCTGAGCAGACCGACGTGGTCGGGTGAGGCATAGGCCACGACCCGCCACCCCCACGCCCGGCTACGTGTGTGACGGTGCGCCACAAAAATCGCCAGCCTGTACACGTCGTAGGCCTGCATCGCGTCGAACATCCACGCCGAGTTTCCGTTACGGACGTACCCAGCCCAGCCGCACAGGAAGGCGT
>NZ_CAKJTM010000193.1:0-4688 GCF_917627345.1 Protofrankia sp. CiP3
TATTGTCGAATGGTGCCGGCCGAGCATCTGCCCGATATGCCGCGCCGACTTGTATCGGCTCAGTTCCCGGGAGATGATTTCTCGCTCCTCGATTTTCAACACCTCGCGCAGGGCCATCCACCATCCAGTCTGTCGACGTTGCCGAGATCATCCTATCGGAGCGTCGCTACGACCGTTTGACCCCGCCCCATATCAGGGAGTTTTATGTGCGCAGTGCGGCTTGCTCCTTGAACGTCGCTACGGCACGTTCAAGGGCCCACTCGCGGTCACACCGATGTTCCTGCACTCCAACCAGCGGATCCACGCGCTCATCCACGTCATCTGCCTGGCCCTGCTCATCTTCTCGCTGATCGAGCGCCAGACACGGCTCGGTGCCGGCCCCGACGGGAAGATCCCCGGCCTCTACGCCGGCCCGCCCGCCCGCCCCACCGGCGCACTGCTGTTCAGCACACTGAGCAGGCTGCGCCTCGTGCCCGCCACCGGGGACCAGCCCGCCTACATCCCCCGCCCATCGGCTCTGCACCAGCACCTCCTCACCATTCTCGGTGTCGACCCAACCCGCCCGCCTTGACCGGAAACCAGGCCGGTCAACCCATCGAAACCCCATGTGCGGAAGACAGGGCTAGAGCGACCGCCAATTGGGTCATCTGAGGTGTCGGGTGGTGGGCCGGGTGTCCCAGCGGTGGAGACGATCGCCACGGGCCTGAAGTGGAAACGGCTACACGAGCCGGTAACGGTACTCGGCACGCCGGACGCGAACGATCGAGAGGTATGCCGAGAACTCGGGGCCGACGGTCGCGGCCAGCCTGATGCCGACGTGACCCGTGTCGAGTCCTGGTCGGAGCGAGTTCGTCGATCGTCAGGCGGACAGGCGCGGGTCGCCCAGCGCCTCGTACACGCCGCACCCTGAACCGCAGTAGGCTCCCCACCGGGACGCATCTGGGCGTGTGCGCACCAGACCCCGTCCTCGTCAGATGCGCACCACTGTGATGGTCTGTCCATTGGGGCTGGCGACGGTTCGGGTGCCCGCTTCGGTTTCCACGCGTTTGCGTTCGGCGGGCCGCTGATCGAAGATCACGAGATGTCCGGCGGGGAGGCCGAGGCGTAGCAGGTAGCCGTCGAGTTGGCGGATGCCGGCTTGGGTCGGGTCGGTGTCGCCGGGGCGGTGGGTCTTGATCTCCAGTGCCTCGCGTTGGACGGTGGGTCTGCCGTCGGGCCTGGTGTGGTTCCAGCGAATGAGTAGATCCATGGCGCCGCGGCCCACGCCGTATTCGCGGTCGACGAAGCCGCTGCCATTGATGGCACGGTCGAGGTATCCAAGCAGCGTGACGTGGGGTGTCACTTCACGATAGGGCTCGTCGGCTTCGAGGACATCCTCGGTCCGGTGCCAGAACTCGGTGAAGCGGGTGAGCAGTCCGGGAAGGTCCAGACGGCCGTCAGCCAGAACGAACGAGCGCGGCTGTGGCGCGCCGGTCACGCCGTCGAACAGTCCGTCGGCGAGAACCCGCGTAATCACATTGCGGTAGATGGGGTTGGCGATCTCCACCGTCGACGCGGTGCGTCGGATCAGGCCGAGGTCGGTGGTGTAGGCGAGGTCGTCGGAGAAGGGGCCGAACCTGATCTCCGCGCCTGCGAGGATCGGCTCGATGATGCGGCGGACGCGGGGGTCGCGGAGGCGGTCGAGCAGGGAGTCCAGGTGTGTCTCCCGCGCGACGACGAGCCGCTCGTCGGCCTGGTCGACGTGGTCGGCGGTGATCGTCGTCGCCGGGGGGAGCTTCATACGGTCGACGATCTCGTGGGCGAGCGCGTTGACCAGCCACGGCTGGCCCATCGTCAGCGCGTAGACGTACTCCACGGCCTGGACGGTGAACTCCTGACCGGTGTCGGCGGTGTGCTGCGCGTAGAGGGCGCGGACCTCGTCGAGGGTGAAGTCGCTCAGCCGGAGGGATGTCACCTTGATGTTGAACGGGCTGGGCGAGGTCAGCCTCGTAGGGTCGCCACCGGAGTCGATCTTGTAGTCGCGGACGTCGCGAAGGCCGCAGAGGGCGATCGAGGAGGGGAAGCCGGAAGGTCGGTCGCGGTAGCCGTCGCGCAGCTGACCGAGGACGCTGAGTAGGGTCCGTCCGCTCAGCGCGTCGATCTCGTCGAGAAACAGCACCAGCGGCTTCGGGCACGCCTCGGCCCAGGCAGCAAACGCCTCGGACAGGAGTGCCTCGTCCCAGCTGTCCGGCCAGGGCGGCGGGCGCAGCTCGACCGGCAGGTTGGTCCGCGCGGTGCGCCGGGCACGTCCGAGGATTGCCCGGGTGGCGGCGCCGATGTCATCCGGCCAGGGCCGCCCGGCTTCCATCGACAGCACGACGGCCGCGTAGTGGCCGCTCGTGGTCAGGTCGGTGGCGAGGGCCTGAAGCGCTGTCGTCTTGCCGGTCTGGCGTGGGGCATGCAGGACGAAGTAGTCCTCTCTGGCCACCAGGTCGGGCACCTCAGGGAGCCGCGCGGACGCCGGGATCATGAAGTGCTTGCCGGGCACGCACGGGCCGGCTGTGCCGAACGCGCGAGCCACCACCCACCACCCCTCCCGGGTCGTCGGCCACTGATCGCAACTCTACGGAATCCACGACGAACGTTGGCTCACCGTAGCGGGGGCCAGATGCCGCCCGACGGCCGATGGCGCCTGGCCCGGTCGGCCACAGTACCCGTCGACGTTGGTGATCCTCAGATGGGCACTGGGACACGGGCGCAACCTGATGGCGAAGCGTCTCGTCCGCGCTGGGCCGCGCCTTTCACGCCGGTCCCGGCGGTGCTCGCCGAAGGGCGGGACGCGGCCGGAAGCTGGCTGATCACAGCGCGGCTTCCGGGGCGGACCGCCATCGACACGATCTGGAAGGGCGAGTTGCTGACACGTAGCGTAGCCGCGCGACGTACCCGAGTTCCAGTGAAATCTGCGACACTGTGTACTACCCGTGCCTCGATGCGACCGTCGGCCGTCCGTATGCGTTGTACGTGCACGGCAACAGCGACACGACCGGAGCGATCCGCGGGGTCGAGACCATCGCGACCGGGTTGAGGTGGAAGCGTCTGCGCGAGCCCCTGTCGATCGTCGGCGAGGTGGATGCCGCTGGACGCGAGGCATGCTGGGAACTCGGGGCGACGGTCGCGGCCAGCCTGATGTCCGCTTGACCCGGATCCATTTGGTCGCCGCCGTCGTCGGCGCGGCTGCTTGGCGGCGAGTTCGTCGATCGTCAGGCCGACATCGTTGAGAATCGCCGACCGCACACTGGATGTTCTGGGCGCCCCGCCGGCCCGCCTCCAGACAGTCAGTCCCGACGTCGAGCGCGTCCTCGGTCGTCCGCCGGCCACGTTCGCCGCCTAGGCGGCCCGCAACGCCACCGTGTTCTCCTGAGATCGGCCGCTGCCTGACGGCCTGGCGTAAGTCGTCTCCGGACGACCCGCCTGCCGATCATCAGGGCGAGCTCCGAACACTCTGATCACCGATGACGGCGGGTGGTCGGGACAGGGTGGCCTCGGCGCTCTTGGCGTGACGGAATCCGACGGGCACCTCGGCACGCGGCGATCGCGGGAGAGGCGTCCCGGCGTCACGTCACCGCCAGAGCTGGACCTTCCCGTCGATGCCGGCGCTCGCGAGCATGCGTCCGTCCGGCGAGAAGGCGACCGACCAGACGCCGCCCATGTGCCAGCGCAGGGGCGTGCCAAGCAGGCGGGGGGAGGCGCGGTCGGTGACGTCCCAGAGCCGCACGAAGCGATCCGCGGCGCCGCTTGCCAGCAATGTTCCGTCCGGGGAGAACGCGACCGAGTGGACCCAGCCGGCGTGCTCGATCAGCGCGCCGCCACGCGGGCGCGGAGCGGCGCCCTCCCCGACGTCCCACAGGCGGACCGAGTGATCGGCGCTGCCGCTGGCAAGCAGCGTGGCGTCCGGGGAGAACGCGACGGCGAAGACCCGGCCGAAGTGGCCAGTCAGCGTGGAGCTCGGCGTTGTCGACTCGCCCCCGGGCCGACGGGGCCGCACGGTGCCCGCGGCATCGGCGACGAACCGGGCCGGCCCGGCGCCGCGCGCCTCGGCGGTGTCGATGACCCGCACAGACATGTCGTGGGCGGCGACGGCCAGCAGCGTCCCGACGGGCGCGAACGCGACGCCTCGCGCTGGGCTGGCGATCTCCAAGGCGGCGAGGCGGTGGGGGCGGGCCGGGTTGGTCAGGTCCCACAGGAACACGATCCCGTCCTGGCCAGCGCTAGCCAGGATGGGACCGTCCGGCGCGAAGGCGACCGAGTGGACCGGGCCCGTGTGCGCCAGCAGCGGCCGTCCCAGCGCGCGAGGTTCGGCGGGATCGGTCACGTCCCACAGCCGCACCGCACGGTCCGCGCCAGCGCTGGCCAGAACGGGCCGGCCGGGCGCGAACGTGACGGAGGAGACGCGGTCGTGGTGGGCGGTCAGGGCTCGCCCCAGTTGCCGGCGGCCGGCGACGTCCCACAGCCGCACCGTCCGGTCGTCACTGCCGCTGGCCAGGAGCGCCGAATCCGCCGAGAACGCCACCGCGCACACGGTGCCCACATGACCGGCCAGGGGCTCACCGAAGCGGCTGGGCACGGCCGTCATCCGGTGCGGCGCGGGCCGCCGGGGTGCCGCCGCGCCTTTCTCCGCGCCGCGGGTCGCCCCCGGGTCGCCCGGGCCC
>NZ_CAKJTM010000194.1:0-3523 GCF_917627345.1 Protofrankia sp. CiP3
GGTCTTTGTGCGAGATTCCCTGATCGGGATAAGCGCTGTCCGACGGACTGAGCGGTACGGTGAGATGGACGGTCGGTATGTGTGGGTTCTTACCGCCGCCGATTACCGCTCCAGCTAGTCTGAGGACGGTCCGTCGCCGCATTGGCTCTTCTTCCTCGTTGCTGTCTCGAAGGGTGACGGTTTCTCGGTTGTCCACTTTGTGTCGCCACGTCGGGCGGTGAAATCCCAGGTCTTGGTCGGTGTTGGCGCGCAGGATTGCGCGGAGGGCCTGCCGGTAGCGGTGTTGGGGCCAGCGGATGATGCCGCGTTCGAGTTTGCCGAGGTAGTTCCCGTCGATCTCGGTGATTGTCTGGTCGTGGTTGTAGATCCAGTGGTTGATCCGTTCGGCCAGTTCTTGGCGGGACATCGGTTCGCCGGGCGTGTCGGTGGACGCGGCGCGCAGCCGTGCCGCGCGTAGGTGGTCGTTTGGTACTGTCGCGGCCCGTTCCACGGCGTGATCGGTACAAGTGTGGGTACGGCGGGACACGGCTCTGGCAGGGGCTCGGGATCCTCCCGGTGGTATCCGTGGGTATCCCTCGTGGTTTCCGATCATCAGCCCGAGCCAGGTCGCGCGTTGACCGGGATCTGCGGCCTCACCCCTCGGGACGCTCTTGTGGGCTCGACCGTCGAAAGTCCGGCCTGCGGTCGACATCGCCTACAGGTTTGGTCATACTTCTAGTCATGACGACGTTGCCGTTGGGTGAGGTGAAGTCGCACCTGTCCGAACTCGTCGGCCGTGTGCACGACCACCACGAGCGGGTGACCGTCACTGTCCACGGCCACCCGTCGGCCGTGCTCGTGGCCGTCGAGGATCTGAAGCAGCTTGAGGAGACGCTCGCGATCCTCAGCGACCCGGCCACGATGCGCCGGCTCGCGCAGTCCGACGCGGAGCTCGCACGCGGCGAAGAGGTGACCGCGGACGCACTGGCCGAGACGATGCGGCGCCGACGCGGCGCCGCATGACCGGATCGGCTGGGCTCTACACCCTGAGGGCCACGCCGACGGTCCGCCGCGCGCTCGGCGAGACCCTGCCGGAACCGGTCGCCACGGCCGCCTACGAGTTCATCACCGGCCCACTTCTCGATGGCCCGTATCGGGTCGGCAAGCGGCTGATGCCGCCGCTCGATGACCGGTTCAGCGCCCGGCGCGGAACCTACCGGATCATCTACCGCATCGATGACAAGGCCATGGTCGTGACCGTCGTCGATATCGATCACCGTCGGGACGTGTACCACCGCTGAGCGATAGTGGGCGGAATCAAGCGGCCAAGGCGACACATGGGTGGTGCACTGACCGGTTGAGACCACCCTCAATCCCGCTGTCCACGGAACCGGGACCGCTCCATCCTGGTCGCGTTGACATTCTGCTTCGGCTTCCGGAATGTCCTCGCCCTCGGGCTGCGGCCGGGGTTCCGGTCCGGGTAGCGCGGCGCCCTCCCGCGAACCGCTGTCGGGAGCGTCCGGGATCGACTGCCATCAGCGCGGCCGGTAGATATCAGCCCGGCGATCCACGTCGAGAACGTGCACGACGCGAGCACGATCGTCGATGCGGTACACGATGCGGTATGTACCGCGTCGAGCGCCATGACACCCGGTGAGCGGGCCGAACAGCGGCTTGCCAACGCGGTAAGGGCTTGTGGCCAAGGCGGCGTCGCAGAACTCAAGGACGGCGGTGGCAACCGATTCGGGCGGTCGCTCCGCCAACGCCCGTCGCGCGGCGGGCTGGAAACGGACCGCGTAGGGTTCGGAACCCGCGTCCGGGCTCACGCTCCGGTGACTCGACGACGAGCCACCTCGGCACGCATGGTGGCGAGATCCACCCCGTCCTCGCCACGGCCAAGGGCCGCGAGGCTGTCGGTGATCCCTCGGACGGCCTCGGTGTCACTGAGGATCTCCAGCGTCATCTCGAGACCCTCAAGGTCGTCGACGGACACGATGACAGCCTCGGCTTCGCCGTTGCGGGTCAAGGTGATCCGTTCGTGCTGGTGGCGCACACGACGAGCCAGGGCGGACAGGTGGGTCTTCGCCTCGGAGAGTGGAACGGACGTCGCGTCGATCGTCATGGTTCGAAGTCTAGCCCGGGCTGGTCAAAATTTCGACCAGCACTCAGGCGTCCCCGGCTCAGTTGTAACCTATCTGACCAGGTCAGAAGCTTGTTGCGGAGCGTGGTGGACCTAACGTATCCCCATAAGAACAACATGATCTTGGTTTAGGGTCCCGACATCACCGTCCGCCCCGTCGCCACCCGCGCCCGGAACAGGGGCGATGCTCGGTGACCGCGCCGGCCAGAACATCGTTTACCGAGTAGAACAAGCGTTCCGGACACTTGGCGGTTCCGGACACTTCCGGCTCGTCTGATGATCGTGATCGTCAGACATTCTGGGTCACGTCGACGTTCCTGTGCCGCCTCGGAACGTGCTTGTGCGGGGGCCTCCGGTGCGCCGATCGTCCTGCGTGTCGGTGGATCTCGGCGGCTGGTCGTGCGGTGCTCGTATCCTGGGCCGGTGAGTACCCTGCGGGACGAGCTGCACAGTCTGATCGACCGCCTGCCAGAGTCGCGGGTGGCGCCGATCCTGGCTCTCGTGCGCGAGAGCGCGCCGGCTGAGGGCGGCGGTGACGAGTGGCCGTTGCCGGATTTCGTCGGCGCGTTGTCCAGCGGCAAGGGTGACCTCGCGGGCCTGTCCAGTTTTTCGTGTAAGGATGGGCGGGAATTGTCCTTACCGTGTGATTTGCTCTTCGATTAGTGAAGTGGAAGCCTGCCCGGGAACAGGATCACCATCGCGTTCAGCGCCTGATTCCAACCCTGAGTGCCGGTCCCGTTCTCACCTCCGCGTTTGGTCGAGATATTCCGGATCCCCAGGTAGAGTAGCAGGGCTGCGCGAAGGTAGCACTCCGGGTTGATCCAACTACACGTTCGGCCGCGGTCAGGCACCCCTGACAATCCAAAAATCCCTGAAGCACAAGCACTGTGGGCGTCAGCGGTAGTCCGACAGCGAGCCCCTCGTGGTGACTTTGAGCCACCACTCGTTACCGATTGCGATCTTCGCGCAGCCCTGGGTAGAGTAGCTTCATCGCCGCCTCATCCGATGGGAAATGCCCACGGGTCTTCGTTATCTTCCGAAGCTGAAAGTTGATGGACTCGATCAGGTTCGTGGTATAGACGACTTTACGGAGCTCGGGAGGATAGTCCAGGAAGGGAATGAACTCGGCCCAGGCCCGCTTCCACACGTCGACGGCGCCGGGATACTGCCGGCCGTATTCCTTCTCCAGGTCGCCGAGCGCTGTTTCAGCGGCCTCGACCGACGGCGCGGTGTAGATGGCCCGCATAGCCGCGGCCACCTTCTTCCGGTCGCCGTAGGAAACGAACCGCATCGCATTGCGGACGACGTGCACGACGCAGGTTTGCACAACCGTATCCGGGAATACCGACGTGATTGCCTCAGGAAGGCCGGTCAGCCCGTCGCGGTGGCCGCCATGTCGAGCCA
>NZ_CAKJTM010000194.1:3894-4899 GCF_917627345.1 Protofrankia sp. CiP3
CCAGGCTACGGCAGTCTCGAATCTGATAATCAGATAGCATGACGGCATGCGAACCATGACGGCGACCGAGGCATCTCGGAGGTTCTCGGACCTGCTTGACGCCATCGAGGCCGGCGAAACCGTAACCATTACGCGAGGCAGTCATCCGGTCGCGGAGATCGGGCCAGCACGTCGACGGACTGGCGCCGATCTTCGAGCCGCGCTCGCCGGAACGACGCCGCCAGATGACGCCTTCGAGAAGAACGTCGCCGAGGCGCTCGGCCATGTGACGGCGAACGAGGACGATCCGTGGGCCGCCGCCTGATACTCGACACCAACATCCTGATCGCCTACGAACGGGGAGCCATCGACCGGGCCAGCCTGGACGACGACGAGCTTGCGATTGCGGCCGTGTCGGTCGCCGAGTACCGCGTCGGGATCGAGCTGGCCGACACCGCCGCCAGAGCTGCGGACCGCGCAAGATCACTGTCCGCCATGATGTCCGTGCTGGACGTGCTGGACTACACCGAGAGGACGGCTGTTCACCATGCTCGCCTCATCGCGGCCGCGCGGCAGATCGGACGGCCTCGCGGCGCCCACGATCTGATCATCGCGGCTCACGCGGCCGAGACCGGTCGAACCATCGTCAGCCGCGACGCCAAGGCACGCTTCGTCGATCTTCCGGACGTCCTGGCAGTCGAACCGTAGGTACCGTTCAGACGGTTTCTGTCACCAAAAGGGGGGTGGGATACTGAAGATCGAGGCGTCGGCCATCGCCGAGTACCGGGCGCTCTTAGCGACGTGCGCTACTTGACGTCGCCCGTGAGCTCCTGCCCGTCGGCGGACCCGTCGCTGTGTGTGGACGATCACGTAATTCCCCGGGGGGGACGGGATGCGTGTCGGGCTTGGGGTGGTCCTCCTGTTGGAGCACAGTTGCTCCTCGTCCGCGCAGGTCGGACGAGGGGTGCGACGGCGAGGAGAACCTTCGAAGTGATCGACATCGTGGAGATCCTGGTCCACTGGCAC
>NZ_CAKJTM010000195.1:0-1549 GCF_917627345.1 Protofrankia sp. CiP3
AGCCCCAGACGGTCGTGCAAACCTGCATCGTGCATTACGCCGACCTCCGTGTTATACCGCCCTCGCGGCGGTGGTGCCTGGCGGCGGCCTGATCTGCGGCTGGAAGGTCGGCATAATCCGGCCCTTGTGATCGACACTGGCCTCGTTGGTTTCGACGAGGAGGGTGTTGGTGGGAGAAGATCCGTCGCGGGCCTGTGTTGTGGGCCCGCTTGAGCCGTATGCGGCAGGGTTCACCGCGGAGCTGTTCCGGCTGGGGTATGCCAGCGGGTCGGCGTACGGGCAGATGCTGCTGATGACGCACCTGAGCCGGTGGCTGTTCGGTCAAGGGCTGGACGCGGGCAGGCTGACGCCGCAGGCGGTCGACCGGTTCCTGACGCACCGCAGGGCGGTCGGCTACGCGCAGCTGCTGTCACCAAAGGGACTGGCGCCGCTGCTGGGATATCTGCGCCGGCTGGGCGCACCAGCGGATCCGGGCACTGATCACCCTGTGCGCGGTCGTCGTGATGGACGAGACCCCGATCCGGGTCGGCCCGCGGCTGCCCCGGCCTGGGCGCACCCAGGCGAAGCGCCACCTGCTGGTCGCCTGCACCGACCTGTACACCCACTTCCTGCTCGGCGACCGCGACCTGGCGACGTTCCAGACCTCGGTGCTCGCCGAGCTCGCCGCCGGCGGCGCGACCGTCGTGCACGACCGCTACCACCTCTACGACCACGATTTCTTCAACCCCGCCGCCCGCGGCCCGTTCGCCGACCCCACCGGCGATGAGGGCGAGCACGACCCCGACGACCTGGATCCTCGGCCTGGTCCACCAGGTCTGCGCCCAGCACCTCACCAGGGACTTGGCCGCCGCCGGGGAGACCTACCCCGACGAGCACTGGCCCGCGCAGACCGCCGACGCGCTGCGCGGACTGATCCACCACGCGAACCTCACCCGCCACACCGCCGGCCTCGCCGCCCGGCACGACCCGGCTCACTGCCACTACTGCACCCCCCGGCCGGCCCGGCGCTGCCGAGCGTTCAGGAACTGCTCGGCCTGTTCCGTGACGGGGTGAAGGTCGGCCTGTCCGCCACGGCCTCGCACGGCACCCGCCCCGGGGAACGCCCCGCCCGCCTGCTCGTGGAGTTCCTGCGCGACCGCCACGCCGACGTGCTGCGGTTCCTCACCGACCCGGCCGTGCCCGCGACCTCGAACGACGCCGAACGCGAACTGCGACCGGCGAAACTTCAGCAGAACATCTCCGGGCGTCTGAGCAGCGAGACGGTCACCCAGGACCGGTACACGATCCTCGGCTACCTGCGCACCGCCGCCAAACACGGCCGCGACGTCATGACGACCCTGCGCGAGGTCATGACCGGCCAGGCCTGGATCCCCGGCTGGCCCACCGCGCCAGCCTGAAACACAACCCCTGCCCGACAGCACCCACTCACCGGAGGCGCACCCGCGCTGACCGGCATCACGTCATGCCATCAATCGCCACCCACGCGGCCCAGGCTGAATGTTTACGATAGGACTGTCCGGCCCGCGGCTCCCCGCGTCCCGCCCGGCCG
>NZ_CAKJTM010000195.1:1992-4860 GCF_917627345.1 Protofrankia sp. CiP3
GCTCACTGATCGAACGCCCTATCCTCGGGCGCTCTAATATGACGAAAGCCACGACGATGCCGGCAATCTGGTGTGACCGGAGACGGATGCGCGATTTTACCCGGGCTGGCCACACCGGGCGCCACCAGACATCGCCGGGCGCCAGCGGGTGCGCCCGGGCTACCGCGTCGTGTCGCTGGGATCCGGACCGCCCTGGAAAACGGGCAGCCAGGTACGCAGGAATGCCGCCGATTCAGCAAAGATGGTTTCGGCGTCGTTGTCCAACGTCGCGATATGGTAGCTGTCCGGGAGCAGCACTTCGCGGTGTTCCGCTGAGGCGATCCCGCGAAGCACGATTCCGCTGGAGAGCTCGCCGGCGGTTCCATCGGCCAGCGACCGGAAAAGCAGCAGCGGCTGCGTGACCGCCGACAACCGCGGCCGGACGTCCCGCCACAGCAGGGTCATCGACCGCACGGCCTTCAGCGACAAACGGTCATAACTTGCCCGCGGCACGTCGGGTTTCTTGACCATCGGGCCGTCGTTCCTGATCGAGGGCACGAGGTGCTGCAACACCGGCAATGCGAACAGCAGCCTGTTCGGGTTGGCGATCGAGGGATTGACCAGCACAACGGCACGCACGATGGCCGGATGCCGGGCCGCGAGCCGCAGCGCGAGGGAGCCGCCCATCGACAGGCCGGTGACCGCGACGGTCTCACAGTGCTCAGCGAGTTCGATCAGTGCCCGCTCAGCGCCGCCGTACCAGTCGGGCCACCGGGTCGAGCTGAGGTCCTGCCAGGTCGTGCCATGTCCGGGCAGCAGAGGGACGCTCACGCGGTAACCCTGCCCCAGCAGGTACCGCGCCCACGGACGCATCGACGCGGGGGAACCGCCGAACCCGTGCAGCAGGAGCACCCCCCGCGACGTCTCACCCGCGGTGAATGGCCCGACTTCATCGTCGGTCAGCTCACTGGTCATCGTCCCGCCTCACTCCCCGATCGTTGACTGCGCTTCACCGGGGCCACGCACCGCGCCTCACCAGATCTCCGGGTGTCGCCCGAGTTGCCCGGCAGCCGACTGGAGCTGGGCGGCCAGCGCTGTCAGCGTTGCCTCGTCACCGTAGCGACCACCCAACATCACGCCGATCGGCAGGCCCTGGTCGTTCCAGTGAACGGGCACGGTGACAGCCGGTAGGCCGGTGATATTGTACAACGGCGTATAAGGCATGAACGCCGTCATCCGGTCAAAGTTGGCGTTGGCGTCGGTGTCGGTGGTGAACTCCCCGATCAACGCGGGTGGTTGCGCGAGTGTCGGTGTCAGGATGACGTCGTACACCTCGAAGATCAAGTCTGTCAGCATCTGCCCGATTCCGCGGAACGTCGTCAGCGCGGCGTGCAGCTGCCTTCCGGAGACGGACCGGCCACGGTCCCGCATGTACCGCGTGAACGGTTCCAGTGACTCCTCGTCCTCTTCCTCGTCCTCGAGAGCCACCTGGGAGGCCACGACGGACCAGACTCTGCCGAAGGCGTCAGCCACCTCCTGGTCCGGGCTCATCTCCATCTCCTCCACCCGGTGCCCGGCGGCGGCAAGGAGCTCGATCGTGTGTTTGAGCGCGTCGTGACAGTCGGAATGGGCCGTCACGTCGGGCAGCATCGGCTCGGGCATCACGGCGATCGTGAGCTGGCGGGGTTCGACACCCTTGTCGAGCAGGCCGACAAGTCCGCCGGGTGCCGTTTCGGTATCCCCCGGCATCAGGCCGGACATAAGATCAAGCAGGGCTGCGGCGTCCGCGACCGTGCGCCCCAACGCGCCGTTGATCGATAGCCCCGTCACATCGTGCCCAATCGGCCCGTTGCTGACTCGGCCCCGGCTCGGTTTTATTCCAACAAGCCCGCAGGCCGAGGCTGGGATCCGTACGGAACCACCGGCGTCGGTGCCGTGCGCAATGGGCGCCATCCCCGCGGCTACGGCTGCGGCCGAGCCGCCGCTGGAACCTCCAGGGCTGTGGCGCGGGCTCCAGGGATTGCGGGTGGGCGGCCCCAGCCGGTTTTCCGTGTAGCAGGTCAGGGCGAATTCAGGGGTGTTCGTCGTTCCGAGAATCACCAAACCGGCGCTCTTCATACGGGTGACAACATGATCATCAATATCGGAAATCTCGTCGAGAAAGGCCGTCGACCCTGACGTGCGGCGAACGCCCTCGATGCGTGCCACATCCTTGACGGCCACCGGCACGCCGTGGAGCGGACCGAGAACCGTGCCGGTCCGGCGTGCCTCGGTGAGCTCGCGTTCGGCCGTGGCGGCTTGGGCGAGCGCGATTTCCTCGGTGACCGTGACAAACGCGGCGACCGTCGGGTCCAGCGTGCTGATCCTGTCCAGGTAATGGCGGACCAATTCGGTCGGGGAGAGCTCGCCGGCCCGCACAGCCCGCCCCTGCTCCAGCGCGGTAAGATCATGAACAGTACTCACAGACGCTCCGTCTCACAAGCAACAAACCGACCGGCGGACCGAGCAAGCACCGGCGGCCCCACCACCGACGAACCAGCACCCACCGCACCAGCCCCCCGGCGATGCGCCCCAATACGCCCAACAAGCACCCGCTGCCAACCTGGTTCGCCCTCTGCCAACCCAGCCTCAACCACATCCATATACCACGCCAAATCAGCAGGAATCCGCGCCGCAAACGGCTTCGCCAACAACGGCTGCTCATAACTCGGCCACATCAGCTCCGTACGCGGCAAACACGGCCGCGTACCATCCACCACCACCGGATCACACCCCATCAACCGCACATAACGCAACGCACCATTCTCCCGAGAATCCCCCACCACCAACCGAACCCGCTCCCCCAATGCCAAACCCGTCCGACCAAGCGCAAGCAACAAATGCCACGGC